>MAXR01000070.1:854-4899 GCA_001751155.1 Desulfuromonadales bacterium C00003068
TTATCAACTCGGTCAACGGTGAGGAGAAAAGCCTCAATACTGTGTTGCCACTGGCAAAAAAATATGGTGCCGCCGTTATCGGTCTGACCCTCGACGGTTCGGGTATTCCGAAAACGGCCCAAGGGCGACTCGATATTGCCACGCGGATTATTGAGCGCGCTGTTGCTCTAGGGATCCCCCGTTGCGATATCGTTATCGACTGTTTAGCGTTAACCGTTTCCGCCGAGCAAGATCAAGCGATTGAAACCTTAAAAGCGATCCGCACTCTGAGTCAAGAGATGGGGATGGCGACGGTTCTCGGTGTCAGTAATATCTCTTTTGGTTTACCGAATCGGCCGTTGCTGTCATCCACTTTTTTCGCCATGGCGTTAGAGGCAGGGTTGAGTGCGGCGATTGTTAATCCTAAAGATAGTGAGATGATGGGCGCTTTTCGCAGTGCCATGGTACTACTTGGTAAGGATTTACGCGCGGAACGCTATATCGACAGCTATGCTGGCATCGTTGCCGCAGCACCGACCACCGAAACGGCTAGCGATAGCCCGGCAACTATGCGTGAGCGCTTGGCTCAAGCGGTGATCAATGGTGACAAGGATGGCGTGGTGGCCTTGGTCGAAGAAGCTCTGGCTGACGGTTTGGAGATTCTTGCCATCAGTAATGAAGGGTTGTTGGCTGGTTTAGAAGAGGTCGGTCGCCGCTTTGGTGCCAATCAGATTTTCCTGCCGCAAGTATTGTTGAGTGCCGACACAATGAAAACCGCTTTTGGGCGTTTAAAGCAGGAGATGAAGGGCAGTGAGATCGTCTCCCTTGGCCGAATCATCATGGCGACGGTTGAGGGTGATATTCATGATATTGGTAAAAATATTGTTTGTACGCTGCTCGAAAATTACGGTTTTGAGGTGATCGATCTCGGTAAAAATGTGACATCGGCGACGATTGTGAAACGAGCCGTTGAGGAAAATGTCGATGCTGTCGGTTTATCAGCACTGATGACCACCACCCTACAACAGATGCAAGTGACTGTTGACGCTCTGCGTGATGCTGGGGTGAAGGTGTTCACTATGGTGGGCGGTGCTGTTGTTTCGCAAGAATATGCCGATGAAATTGGTGCTGATCTCTATGCTGAAGATGCACTGGAGGCGGTGGCTAAAATTAAAAAATTATTGAACGTTGCTGAGTAATGGTGTGTGTCACGTTAGCTTAACTGGGGGCTGGCATTATGATTGGTGGATATAATCACAATTTTCGTTACAAAGAGCAGATGTACCACGTTCAAACTGAGGACAGTGGGGTAAAGAAGTCTGAAATTACCACTCTGCTCTATAGCGGTGGCACAGTTTTAGCGCGCCAAACCATATCCTATGCTGAACTTGCAAACGACGAATTATTGTCAGGCTGTGTTGAATCGCGCATGAAGGATCAGCATAAGCAGATGCTGCGTCAGCTTAAAAGTGGTCATTACGATGGCCGTATTGGTGAAGTATTAGGTGATGGTTCGCAACCGGAGAAGCAACCAGAGAAGCAACCAGAGAAGCAACCAGAGAAGCAACCAGAGAAGCAACCAGAGAAGCAACCGAAGCACGATGAACCACCAGAAACAGCGCAGGCCACTACCACGGTGATGGCGATTGATGAACTGATCTTCGCCTATTTGAGCGCAGGACGATAATTATATAAGCGAGCTCTGTAATGAACGGGCAAAGGAATATTTGTGTTTAGAAGTAGTTTGATTGTTCGAATAGTTGTAATGAATGTGGTGTTGTTGACAGTGGGAATCGGTATTTTTACCGCATTTCATTATAAGCGTGACCATGAAAACATGATTGAGATGACCACCGATGGTGCTGAAATTCTGATGGCCACGATTGAAAATGCCATTTTTAATTCGAAGTGTAAGGGTGATGCCGCCCGGCTACAAAAAACCCTCGAATTTATCTCCCGAAATCCTAGCTTACTTGGTGTACGAATTTTTAATCCAGATAGTGGCCTGGTTGTCAATTCATCTATCTCTGAGGAGATTGCTCTGCCGATGCCAGACTTTGATCGCCGAGTATATGAACAAGGGAAAACATCGGGAATTTTCAAACGATCGGATCAGGAATACTTAAGTATCATAAGGCCGATTAATTCAAGACCTTTATGCCAAAGCTGTCATGGTGAGGCGAAAAAAGTTCTTGGCGTATTGAATCTGACCTATTCGATGAAGGGGACGATAGAAAAGCTCAATCGTTCGTCGCGCTGCTTTACCCTGTCGATGATTTTTGTCACCGTACTGCTCTCTGTTGGCGTTGCCATTATTTTATTGCGCTTTGTTCGCGAGCCTATTCAGGTGATAACCAAACGGATGGCTAAAGTTGAAGCAGGTGATCTCGATGTCAGGATTACCCCCAAGCATAACGATGAGATCTCTGATCTGATGAATAGTTTTAACTCCATGGTTGGCAAGCTTTCCGAGGCTAAAGAGGAGATTGAACAGAGTCACTTCCGCCAAATGGAGCAAGCCGATCGCTTGGCTTCTATCGGTGAAATGGCCACTGGAATGGCTCATGAAATTAAAAACCCCTTGGCGGGCATTAGTGGTGCGGTAACGGTATTGGCGGATGATTTCTCCCGTGAGGATGAACGTTACCAGATTGTACAAGATGTTTTGGCGCAGATTGCGCGGTTAAACAAGACCGCAACCGATCTGCTTAATTTTGGTCGCCCTGGGTTGCCTCACTGCGATTATCTCGATATCAATAATGTGGTCAAAGAGACCTTGTTTTTTGTTGCTCAGCACCCTGAGTCGAAACATGTGCAGCATGTCACCGAACTAACGCGTAATTTACCGCCGGTGTGGGCGGACCGCAAGCAAGTGCAACAAGTTTTACTCAATGTGATCATTAACGCTTTGCAAGCGATGCCCGAAGGTGGCACATTGACGGTTCAAACGGAACTCAATGATGAACATGATGGTCGCAGTTATGTCAGGATTCAGGTGGTTGATACGGGAACGGGTCTCCCTGTTGAACGGTTGGATAAGATCTTCACCCCGTTTTACACCACTAAAAACCAAGGCACAGGCCTTGGCTTAGCGATCTGTAAGCAGTTAGTCAAACAGAATGAAGGACACATTTCAGTAATGAGTTCTCCCGATGAGGGGACCTCATTTGCAATCTCCCTGCCAGTTGTCGAGTTGCCCACTGAGCAGACGGAAGAGGAACCACATGAATAATTATCGGGTATTAGTTGTTGATGATGAACATTTGATCCGTTGGTCTTTAGAGCAAAGCCTAAAAAAACAGGGCTACATGGTTCAAACGGTGGGTTCTGGCGAAGAGGCACTCGACTATGTGCGTAAGCACTCGCCTGATCTGGTGCTGCTAGACATTCAACTACCAGGGATCGATGGCATTGAGACCCTTGAGCAGATTAAAGAGATTGATAGGGATATCAGCGTCATCATGATCACTGCCCTTGGTGTGCTTGAAACCGCTGTCAAGGCGATGCAGCTTGGTGCGTTTGATTATATCAACAAGCCGTTCAATCTCGATGAGCTATCGGTGGTTTTACGTAAAGCCCTCGAAACTCAGGCTCTCAAAAAAGAGGTTGAACACTTACGCACCGAAAAAAAACGGACACAAGGTTCCTCTAAAATTATTGCTGAGAGTTCCCATATGGAGAGTGTTCTCGATATGGTTTCTAAAGTCGCCAAAAGCGATGCGGCAACGGTATTGGTTCAAGGTGAGAGTGGTACCGGTAAAGAACTTGTTGCGCGGGCATTGCACTACGATAGCTCACGAAGTGAACAGCCCTTTATGGCGATCAACTGCGCTGCGGTGCCTGAAACATTGCTCGAAAGTGAGTTGATGGGCCATGAAAAAGGGGCCTTTACCGATGCTAAAAATCAGAAAAAAGGGCTGTTTGAGATGGCCAATGGCGGTACGGTGTTTCTCGACGAAATTGGTGATATGCCGATGGGAACACAAGCGAAATTGCTACGAGTATTGGAGGAACGATCGTTCCGTCGTATCGGTGGCACTAAGGATATTCATGTCGATATTCGCAT
>MAXR01000071.1:0-2110 GCA_001751155.1 Desulfuromonadales bacterium C00003068
GTACTTTGTTGACTCACAGGTTATGCTTGTTAAAAACAAGAGCGATGACACGATTGCGTCGTTGCCTTTTGTGGGCAGCGTTATCAACAGCTTTCGCATCAATATTCTTCATGAAAACCGTTACTTATTGATTTTGGATGGACTTAAGACCACGGTTATTATTTCTATTGTGGCCACAATCATGGGCACACTGCTCGGTGCGCTGGTCTGCTACATGCGCATGTCGAAAAAATTCGCCCTCAGGCTGCCAGCCAAAATTTACATTTCAATTATGCGTGGTACGCCGGTACTGGTGCTGCTCATGCTGATCTTCTATGTCGTTTTTGCTTCTGTCGATATCAACCCGATAATTGTTTCTATCATTGCCTTCGGTTTAAATTTTGCTGCCTACGCCGCGGAGATCTTCAGAACTGGGATCGATGGGGTGGATAAAGGTCAGAGCGAAGCCGGAATTGCCATGGGCTTCAGTAAAGTTAAAACATTCATCTATATTGTGCTGCCACAAACGATCCGCCGCATCCTGCCCGTCTATAAAGGGGAATTTATTACCCTGGTGAAAATGACCTCCATCGTCGGTTATGTCGCGGTGCAGGATCTGACCAAGGCCAGTGACATCATTCGCAGCCGCACCTTTGATGCTTTTTTCCCCTTAGTGATGATCGCAATTCTTTATTTTTTGATCTCGTGGGTCCTCCTCCAATCCCTTGAATATGTGGAACGGCTAACCGACCCGAAATACAAACGGGCAAGGGTGCGTAACGTATGATAACAGTAAAAAATCTTTCCAAAAAATTTGGCGATCTTGTTGTGCTGCGCGATATCAGTGTTGAGATAAAAAAGGGTGAAGTGGTCTCCATCATCGGCCCCTCAGGCACCGGTAAAAGTACCTTTTTGCGCTGCCTGAACCTGCTCGAACAGCCCAACGGTGGCATGATTCAGGTCGGCGGCGTCGATGTTCTAGACAAAAAGGCCGATGTGGCGAAAGTCCGCCAAAAGATGAACATGGTATTTCAATCGTTCAATCTTTTTGCCCACCTCAGCGTGCTGGAGAATCTGACCATCGGCCCGATTAAACTACGCGGCATGAGCACCGCAGATGCGGAACTTAAATCACTAGAACTGCTAAAATTGGTGGGTCTTGCTGAAAAAGCCGACAGTTATCCCGATGAACTTTCTGGAGGGCAAAAACAGCGCGTGGCCATCGCCCGCTGTTTGGCCATGGAGCCGGAAGTGATCCTGTTTGATGAACCAACCTCAGCCCTTGACCCGACGATGATCAGTGAAGTCCTGTCGGTGATCCGCCATTTGGCTAAAAAGGGCTTGACCATGGTCATTGTTACTCACGAGATGGATTTTGCCCGCGATGTCTCCAATCGAGTTTTTTATATGGATGAGGGGCTCATTTATGAGCAGGGGACGCCACAGCAGATTTTTGAAAATCCGCAGAAAAAAAAGACCAAGGCGTTCATCAACAGGATTCGCAACTTCAATTATCAGATCAGTTCTCCTGATTATGACCTCTACGCCATGAATGCCGAAATTGAAGCTTTTTGTGAAAAACAGATCTTGCCCAACACAACCAGACAGAAGGTATTGCTGCTGGTTGAAGAGGTACTGCAACTGCACCACCCCTATTTGCAAACAATGCCACTGGACATAACTCTCGCCTATTCTGAAAAAAAGGAAACACTCGAGTTCCTATTTGAAACCCGTGGCGAGGCGATCAATCCTATCGACAGTGAGTTGCTCCCCGATGAACTGGGGCTGGTCATTATTAATAATCTGGTGGAATCAATAGACTACCAGCGCGAGGGAGATAAAAACAAACTCGTGGTGATGCTGAAAAAATCATGACGATTCAGTGTCGAATGTGCGCATGGGAGGTGCCGCTGTTGCTTGCGTCCAACGTTGCCACTTAACTTCCCGCAAGCAGCACCTGCCGTCCTATGCAAAACAGTGCGCCGGCGACCACGTTCATCACGTGATACCAGGCTCTCGGATATTCTATGCGTAGTGGTCTTGACATGATAAAAGATTACCTCGGACCGAAAGGGGTCAGGGCCGAAAGGGGTCAAATCTTCGGTTGGCCTACCTTAAGCTGTTGGTAAAC
>MAXR01000071.1:2121-2851 GCA_001751155.1 Desulfuromonadales bacterium C00003068
CTCACCGTACTGTTCAGGGTCGCGCGTCAACTATCTTGGCCGTGTCTTTCAACACCTCAAGGACGAGGCGAAAATCGCCGTCATTTACATATTTCGCTGGTAGACCCCATTATATCTATATATCTCTTGATCTGCTTCCGTAGACTACTGGCCCATGGGTAATTTTTTGAAGCGACCACCGTGGATGATTGGATCTCCTTGGTAGCCAAGTTTCTCAAAGTTAAGATAATCAGTGCGTTGAGTTAGCTGTTCAACATCACAACCTTTTCCTTCTAAAAAACGTAAGTCTGGTGTTTGGTGCGCTAGTTGTTTGAAATCGACAGCACGGTTGTCCTGATGACAGCGGTCGCACGTTTTTTCTTTCTGCAAGCTTGGGTGACATTGGACACACGTCAGAGCCATGGTTGCCGGCATCACTTCATGTTCCACGCGCCAGTAGGTCCAGGTCTCTTTCCATAGCCAATCGCCGCTGTAGGGTAGTTTAGCGGTGTTCATGCCGTCGGTAAAGGACTTACCCCAATCGTAATTTTTCCAGTATGCAGTGCTGTCATCGGCATCGCGCGGAAACAGATGCGGTATCAGCAGGGTGTGATGCAAGGTGTCAAAAGCCTGCACCCCCTTCATGATTTTGAAGGGCGTTATACGCGCATTTGGATCGTTGTGCATGCCGACGGGTGCAGTAAGTGGAATGACCTTAGCACTGGTATCGACGGCATCTCCGAGAATAACA
>MAXR01000072.1 GCA_001751155.1 Desulfuromonadales bacterium C00003068
ATATTGATCCGGCACTTTTACCTCTTCGATCCGGCACTTTTACCGTATCAATGCCAGACAAAGTTTCTGGTTCTTTTTGCCGCAAAGTATCTTCTATCACTGATCTGGCACTTTGACCGGATGCATCCGGCTTTTTTACCGTATAGCATAAACTAAGATAATTATTAATAATTTCAGGATAGAATTGAAAATGATGTGTCTGGTCTGATTTGAGTCTAGAACTTGGATTACGGCAAATCTTAATAATCTTTCTCTCTTCTAAGTATCTTAGAGCAAGCCTGATTGTTTTCTCACCATATAACCCAACAATACCAACTTTCAATTGTTTTTCAGTATAGTTTTGGATGCATAATTTTGAGCCATCCTCTTGGATCTTGATTTTGTGATAACGTTCGAAAAAATTAATGAGTGCTGCGGCACACTTATTTCCTTCACACAAATCGATTTGAGATTGCCGAATGGAAATTAAAGAATCTTCTTTTGGCCAATTAATACAAGAACTTCGCATCTTATCTTTCCTTATTTTTCCATAAAAAATCCCCACAACCAGGCGCTCGGCGCTAGATGGACCATTCGTACACCGGATGAAACGAATGTGCCAAGCGCCTGGATATGAGGATTCTTTTCTCCGGTGTTCAGTTTCAAAGAGGAACTGTCCATTCGTTCCTGATTGATTGATTTTTAACTATCACAAGAAAATACTATTTATCCGATCTATAACGTTTGTCGATTATTTACCAACAAATTTGGTGCATTCAAATCATACTGGAGGTTTGGGGCGACTTGTGATGATTTTTTCAAAGGTTGTGTGCGGATGTTCGATCTAGTTCTGGAGCGTAATGCTTGGCGCCGAAACTTTTTTATTTCAGGCCCTATCACCAAGTGACTGTAGGTGTGCAAGATTTCGGTTTCGGAAGGATGTTTTTCCGCTGTGAGATACCAGTATATTTGGCTAAGTCGCATGATGTCTTATCGCATGATCTAACAAGATTGTCAATATAAATTATCTTGTTTAATCAAAAGGCTCAAAATTAGAAATTTCCGAATTTTCCTTTTTTCTTGCTTCTTTGGCCTTAAGATTGTATATTATCAATCTCAGGTGGTCGCACCCGTAAGCGGACAGCAAGGAGCCTGTTTCTCCTCTGTCCGGCCTGAGATTTGTTTGTTCTCAATGTCTAAACAGGAGGCAGCAATGAAATATCTCTCAGATGTGTTTCACCTTAACAGAGACCTTCCTGATGCGCCTGTCCTGAAATATCTGAGCACTACAACGTTTCGAGTCTATCTACAGTTTTGCCTTAAATGCCAAATGGAAAAAATAAAAAGGAGTGGGCGCAAACCTGATTGGTATATCAAAAATAATGGTAAAATTATCTTTACGTACAAAGAGGCTGAGCAAAAACTAAATATATCCCGATCATCTTTTACACGGGCCATTGATTCTTTGATTAAATACGGATTTATCGAAATTCAACGCTTAGGCGGAGGGACCGCACAAATTCCAACTTTATACGCGATAGTTGATAATTGGCGTAATTGGGAAACACCCCAATTTAAGATCAATTTACGGCCTATCGATAAGCGTCGGAAAGGTTGGATTAAGAATCTGAAAGTTTAAAAGTAACCCTCAAGGTTGGGGGTTATGCATTACCCCCAAGGTTGGGGGTTATAGAAGGCCAAAATTGGCGATTCCTCGCCCCCAAGGTTGGGGGGGTTCTATAGATCTACCATGGGGGGTACCCACATGCACAAATCAACGCGAAGCCTACCGCCCCCAATCGGCAACCAACTACACCACATCGCCGGGTGGGCGGGAGAGTTGGTAGTGGTGAGTCCGTTTAGGGTAAGCCAGAGGGGTTATGCCCATATCTATCAGGCCGACCTGTTTTTCAAGACTAAATCTTACGGAACAAAAGACCAAATTGATAATCAAGGCTAGAAAGAGAGGAAAGAATGGAACATCCATNNACCATGGACTGATATTATCACGAAAATCCGGGACGGCCAGCTTCGATCGGGTAGTAGCGAAAGGACCGCTCAAGTGAAAATCGAGGCGAAACTTTCTTTGTTCACCAAAAAGAAACGAAAAAGGAAAGGGCCGGTTGCTCAAGCCAACAAAAAACGATTAAAGGGATATGCTAAGGGAATGAAACGATATCCCACTTCCTCAGAAAGAAAAGCAAGATGTTTCTTGAGACGATTTTTGAAAAAGAAGAACGTACAATGTCAACATCCTATTATGGGAAGATATATCCTAGATTTTTATATTAAATCTGCAAGGTTAGCTATCGAAATTGATGGAGGGTACCATGAGACAAAGATGCAACAACGAATGGACACCAAAAGAGACTTGGTCTTATCACGCATTGGCATTACAACCTGGCGATTTAGTGATAATGATGTCTTGTCAGGTAGGTTTGAAAATGATTTTAAACAACGATTTGAGTCTTTGCCTTGGAACCAACAACGGAAGAATTTGCGGCCACACAAAATAATTGAGTCTCGGATTATAGAAAGACGATTGATATTTAGGTGAACTATTTCCATAACTTATTGATAACATCAATAAAACTGATATAACAAATTATAAAACTTGCAATTCCCAATACAACCCACCACCATTTCGTATTCTCATTCGATAATCTTCTTTGCACTGATAATTTATTAGAATTCCAGTATTTTGCGAACTTTTGAAACTAAACTAAACGGATCTTTTTGATAAACAAACTAAAGAAACTTCTTTAACTTCTGTTTCATCTTCAAAAATAACATATACCGATGTGGAATCTGGATTATATATTTCTAGCTCATGAACCTTACATTTTCCACCCATATAATGATTTAGATACATTCCAAGTTCGCAATTCTTCTTTTGTCATTAAGTTTTCCTTCGGATCTAATTGTCAGATTCTTTTAACATATTTTCAACCTCACCTTGCATATCCTTCACCTTTTTCCATTCTAAATCCTTTGCCTTGATATGGATTAGTCCTTTCCTGAAATTTCGGCATTCAGGGAAATAGCCTTCTTCTCTTAGAATCCTTTCATAAATATTCAGTTGTAAGCTATATTTATTGAAATTACACGCATCCAGGTGCTGGATTGGAAATAGTCCTATCTGCCAAGGATTCTTATCCTTGATTTTCTTAACAATTTTCCAATCCAAGATTAGGATCTCGCCCGTACATGGGTCCACCATAAGCAAGTCGATAGTCCCTGCAAGCTGGAGCCGAGGACTGAATACGATCTGTTCGGCACTTAAGTATCTAAACTTCGTTTCTAATCTTGCCTTGGCATCTTCAACACTTCGATAATAATCTCCGGGTCTGGAATCTACCGTGCCGTTAAATCTATCCTCAGCATATTTATGAATCAGATGGCCCTTGTCCCTACTATCATCACCTTCTTTTTTCCATCCTGCCAAAACCTCTTCAAGCTTCTTGCCGTGTTTGACCGCATATTTGGTCCCGATCTTCAAAGAATCGAAGGGTGAAAAAAATTGATCCAGAAATTTGGTGACTGAAGTAAGCTCTAAATCTTCACAGTGGTAAACATGGAGATCAGGATCGTATCTTACAATTTGGCCCTTTGGATTCGTAGCTTGAATTATCATGATAATGTAAATCTATACTAGAAACGAGATGAGTTGTCAAGGAAAATTATATTTGTAATAGTTCTTGACTTCTCTGAATTTATATCTTATCTTGACAATTAGCCAGTGTCTCATGGCAACTCCTCTCTTTAGAAAAGGACCGTTCGGCCTAATTATCCGGATGGTCCTTTTCCTGTGTTGGGGGTAGAATGGAACCGGAGAGTTTGGGGGTTGTGGTGTTAGACATTGGTTTGTAGAATGGATCTTTTGGGAGTGGAAGGGATGGGTTTGTTCGGTAGGTGGTTTGGAGTGGGGATTTTAATTAATTGATATTATTTGTTCTTTTGTGGACCGAGGGGGGTGGGGTAACCCTTATTTCTATCCCTCGTTAAAAGAACCATAGGCCCTATCTATATCATCCACAGAGATCTTCTATAGATCAAAACAGATTCCACTCTCCACTTTCAAAACCATTCCAAACCCAAATTCTAAAATCCAAAAAGGCGTGAAAGGCTATATTTCTAGGCCATTTTGTTCACATTGTTAAGCCATCCCCTTAAAGACGGCCACCACGAATTTGAGAATCTGCTTCACCAAATCACAATTTTGAACAACAAACGGTTTATCAAAAAGATCAATCTGTAGGTCTACTCCCTACCCCCGCGAAACCTCTTAGACTCCCTAGATATAGTATCCCAGATACTTTTTGGCTCTACCGCCGCCGTCCCCACTAAGGACTCCACCCAGACCAAGAACCTAACGGTCTTGGTCTGGCCCAACCCTAACCTTGGCTCTGAGATTTGCCGTCCCCATAAAAACTATGGAGATGCGAATATTCCCACCCACCATCCCCAAGTAAGGACAGAGCAGGCCAAAGACCTAACGGTCTCGGTCTGCTATTCCACCTTGGCCCTTAGACCTTCTTCATGCAAGACTATATTCGCCGATTCGAGTATCCACCCCTAATCCCCTCAAGGGGATCGCTTCGCGCTGGTAACAGCAATACGGATGCAAGCTTGGGAGCATGTGCTTTGCGAAGCTGTCTTTAGCCATTGCGAGCCTCACTGAATGCGCTTAAGCTAGCTGTCATTGCAAGCTTCGCGGATCTCAATTCCAAAGGCGTGAAAGGCATATAAATTTCAAAAGGACTGAAAAGATCCCAAGAGATTCCACCCACCCGACCCTTTCATTCGGAAGGAAAAATCCAGAAATTCTAACAGATCAAGCCTGCCGGTAAGATCTAATCGATTCTTGAAAAGATTTAAAGGAGGATCAGATCTTAATCTGTAAGAATTTCGAGAGGATGGATTTTCCATTGATTCTAATCACCCCCCTACCCCCTGAAGGGGATTAAGGACTGTTCTAAAAAATCCTGGTTTCGTTGGACCTTTGCTGGAACGGTTGGTACAGGAACGGCCAGACCTTGATTAAAGAAATTTAAGGATGTCAGGCCAAAGG
>MAXR01000073.1:0-4103 GCA_001751155.1 Desulfuromonadales bacterium C00003068
AAAAGGAGGGCTGGCGATTATTTTGAGCGTGGCACAGTGATAATGGTCTGACAATAATCGTGTAATGGCAAAGTTGGAAGCGTAGAACATGCTTGGCGATCCCTTGCTTGCCATTGGCGATAGAGTAATGGTAGGGCGTATTGCTGTTGTACGCGTGTGTAAAGCTGCTCTTGATTTACGCCCGCATCCATGCGTGATAGGGCGAGGATTGAACTGGAGAGGCTACTATCTAAAAAGCCGCTGCTATCTTGCCGTGTCTTAGGCCAAGATGCATAATGTTGATGTTGGTCTGCGACACATTCCCAGCAAATTGACTGACATTGTTGCGATTGTTCCAGATTGCCACGCACCTTTTTATCTCTGTTGGCGGTGTAACCACTGGTGTTGTAGCCTTCATCCCAGTTGGGATTGACATAATCACCTATGTTGACCTGCTGAACAAGTTGCCAGCGATCATCATGTATTTTAAGTTTACCCTTAGCACACAAATCACGCGCCATGATATAACCCTGATAATTCGCCTCAAGGTCAGCATAAGAGAATACGCCAACCGCCCAAACACCGATGACAGAGTTTTCCATCGCAACCCCCCAGTCAATAATGTTGAGTTCAGCCTGCCTGCGGGGAAGGGTGTCAATCGCACCAAGGTAACGTTTATAATATTCATAGCCAGAACCGAGGAAATGGCTCAGTTTTTCAGTGCCTAAATTGATTCCGCTAACATTGATTGTGGGGTCAACAGTTGTTGGCCACAAGCCAAAGAATGTAAGTTTAGGAGCGTAGATTGTATCGAGGTCATTAGTGCCGTTGCAGTTATCACTAGGAACTTTGTCGATCTGTTCATTTTCCTCAACCCACAGTTCAAGTTCGCAATTTAAAGCTCCGACGTTAACGAATAGATATTTTTGAGCACCGAGTTGTTCCATAATATGTAGCGCAGCAGCTTCGCAACTCGTCGAACTCGGGATGGGGTGGTCGGCTAATATCTCGATAATAGAGGCATTAAGGTGTCGATTGATCTCGCTGGAGCAATCCCTTATCTGCGTTCCTGCGGCCAAAAACGGATCGACCTCGCCCGCATGACTAGCGCTAGTCATGCAACAAAACAGCACTAAAATTGAGATAAAAAAAGGCATTAGTCCCCAAATGACAACAACGTTGCAACCGTTAAGCGTTCATTGAGCGCCAGCTCATCAGGTAAAATTGTAATTCCCCGTTTAATATCCAGATCGATGCCAACACTCAAATAGGCAAGGTAGATCAATTTTGAGCAGTACCAACCGCTCGTAGCATTTTTTTTGTACGTACACAGATTATAAGGTTCATCAAGCTTAGTGAGAACATAGGCTTCAACGCATTGCTGTTGGTTCGTAGGTAAAGTGCTGAAACGCAAAATAGTAAAATCGGTGTAGTTATCGGCCCAATAGCTCCAATCACTTTTGCGAACACCACCACTAAAATTAGCCATAGCTGGAGCAGCATCAATAATACATTGATATTGTTCGCTGTATATCCCCGCATGATTGTAATAGCCTTGCAACGTGTCCGTATCGGTGCGGTTATGGGCAAGTAGAATATCACCACTGTGCCAATCTGCTCCCTTTAGCTGACTCATCCGTTGAGCACGATGGGGTTTTGGGGGCGATGAAAGGGCGATCTCAGTGTGATTTAAACGTTCTTTCGTATGTTGTAAACCATGCAGATTAACCAATTGCAGGGCACTGTTCGGCAGGAAGTAGGGCAGATGATACTCGTTTACTAATTGCTGCTGTTTTTCTAGAAAAGCGGTAAATCCAGAACTAAATCCTGATTTTCTTAACAGGATAGAATCACCGTTAAATGGAGTATGGCGGCCCTTAGTCAGCCGCTTAACGCTCGCCATCTCACTGCGAAACGTTGTATCAGCTAATTGCTGCTCACTAAAATGTTGCAACGTTGCAATCAGTTTAGGAAAGTTGTCACCATGAAGCTGTTGGTAGCGTAAATAGTTGGCCAGCAGCTTCAGCTCGGTCATCACTTCACCCTGTGCGGCCTCATTAAGTTTGTACTCAGAAAAATAGACAGAGTACATATCATCCGCATCAAGCATCGATTGCTCAAAGAGTAACCAGCCTGATACGATAACAGCCACCGCAATGAACAACACAACGCCGCCCTTACCAGAAGGGGACGTTCTTGACGCAGTGGACAAGGTCTTTGTGCGGCCAATCAACATATTAATGATTCCGTTCTAAAATCTTACAAATAGCCGAAGTCGAAATATCTAAGCGCCGCGCAACATCCGTAGCCGTTAAGCCATAACTGCGTACCAGTTTAAGAGCAATCTCTTTGCGCGCGTTGGATATAATGTAGCGCCGACTGCTAGAACATAGCTCCTCGTCTGTAATTGAATCACGAGTGCAGATATATTCGATATATTCATCCGCTAACCGTTGTTTTTCCTGCGGAGAGGTGAGGGCTAAATCTTCTTCATGATGGCGTAAAACCTGTTCAACAAATTCACCATTACCCAATATCCGACTATCATAGCGCTCCGGTTGATTTTTATCGCCTGGTGCTTCGTGCTGCGAGCGACGCAAGCCACCACCAACTAGTTCTGGGCGTTGCCCTTGATCCAAACCATCGACCATAAATTGTTGATATTTTTTGATCGCTATTTTACGCTTCTTACTAAAATAGAGCAGCACCTCATCGCACGCTTGCCAGCTCTTTTTATCCCCCTTAACCAGAGCAGCATGGCCACACCATGGGTAGGAGTTTAACGCCTCGATATCATCGACAATATTTGCCCGAACAGGGTTGAGGTGGATATAGCGAACCAACTCCAAAAAATAACTCTCATCATCACATACAAACGACTTATAACGGTTCTGAAACAGATGACCATGCCGCTGATAACGCAAATTAAAGCGGATCGCATGCCCTGTCAACAACCGCCGCATAAAACGCGATAAACCATAATTGTTGCTACGCACCAACAGGTGAACATGATTATCCATCAACGCCCAAGCATACACCTCAATACTACACTCAACCGCTAACCGATTTAAGCGCGCAACAAAATCAAGGCGATCCGTATCATCCTTAACAATCAAGCACTTTTCAATGCCGCGAAAAATAACATGATGCAGTAAGCCCGGGCTATCAAGTCTTGGTTGACGTGGCATATTGGCTCCGTGTTGTTGGTGAGGCGAAGGGCTGATTTGGACATTATAGTGCGGTTAGTTGGCTGTGTCAACAGCGTCCCCTTGGGGTTGCCCTGCCACCGGGTGATCGGTGTCAACGGCCAGCTCACTAGCTTTGCCTATGGCCTAGTCATTTAGGAAAAGCTGACCAGCTTTGAGCAAAGCGCTACCATCCCTTGCTGATTAGAAATCGGGTTCCGTGGTGATAATCTGCTGCTGAATAAGAAAGTGCGCTGTCTGTTTCAGGCTGGCACGAATCGATTCATCCAAGGTGAGATGGTAGTGATGGCGCTGCATCGCACTGGAGATCACGTCCTGTGGCAGATTCAGGGTGCTGGCAACAATCTGATGCGCCTCACCATTGTGCTGACGCAAGAACATCAATGCCTGTTCCATGGCACGGATAAAGGCTTCGAGCTGCTGGGGATGCTTGGCGACAAAGCTGTCTCTTGCAACAATGAGGATCGGATAGCTGTTGCCCAAACCACCAAGGGTCGCCAGCTGCCGGGCGCCGTTCATCTCCCCCAGTGAGGGGGTCGGCTCACTGGCGGCAAAGGCGTCGATGGAGCCGGCCATCAAGGCTTCTACCAAAATGGCGGGACGCAGGTTGATCAACTGCACTTCACCCCGTTTTATCCCTTCGCACGCCAGCAACTTTTGTAATCCACCATAGGTAGAGGTCCCTTTTTTAACACCGATCCGCTTGCCGTGCAGATCGGAGAGGGTGTGGATGTCCGGGCTCATCACCATCAGGCGATGACGATGCTCACCGCTGGCATGGCTGGCAACGAGCTGCACCGGCATATCACGGGACAGGGCAATGATGGCCGTGGTGTCGCCCACGGTGGCAATGTCTGCAGCGCCCGAGGTCAGAGCTTCGGCGCAGGCAGGCCCACTGCTGAACATCTGTGTTTCGAC
>MAXR01000073.1:4116-4848 GCA_001751155.1 Desulfuromonadales bacterium C00003068
ATGGGCAGCACGCTGCCTATCCGGTTTTGGAACGCAAAACGCAGCGCGTTATCTTGGGCATAGAGATGGCCGGGGAGCAGGACGATGACGACAAGAAGATAGATCAGTTTATGGACGCTGGCGCGGATCATGGTTTCCCTCGGAAAAGTGGGGTCAGACAACAGGGGAGTTGATTGAGCTGCTGGCGTAATTGACGGGCCAGCTGTTGCACTTGCGCTGAAGAGCGGCGGCGAGGACGCGGTAGATCAACGCTGATGTCGGCGTGCAAATTGTCCGGCGCTGGGCCAAAGATCAACACCCGATCCGCCAGATAGGCGGCTTCTTCAACACTGTGGGTAATATAGAGAATGGTGTGTCGTTCCTTTTGCCACAGGCTGACCAAGGTATCCTGAAGGTGTTCGCGGCTGTTGGCATCGAGGGCGCTGAAGGGTTCATCCATGAGTAGCGCCTGTGGTTGCAGAGCCAGAATCCGCGCGATAGCGACCCGTTGGCGCATGCCACCGGACAGGGTGACAGGCCAGGCCTTGGCATGTTGCTCCATCCCGACGCGCTGTAAACATTCCAATGCAACCTGACGCGCTGCGTTTTTATTGTAGCCGTTATGACGCAGGCCAAACGTGACATTGCCCAGGACCGTCAGCCACGGAAACAGCACCGCATCCTGAAACACCACCCCACGTCGGGGTGACGGGCCGAAGATTTTCTGATGATCAAACAGGACCTCACCTTCAC
>MAXR01000074.1 GCA_001751155.1 Desulfuromonadales bacterium C00003068
GAAGACCTGGAAGAATCCATGCCAATGAGCATAGTCAGGGCCGTTCATCGCAGAGCCTTGACGGGCACGACGTCCACAATGATGCCAGAGATAATACATCAACTCTTGGAAACCATCTCGCCATGCATCATCCTTCAGCAAGCCTTTAGCAGCAAGCTCTTTTTTCATCTTCACGGCACCATCCCAGTAGGTATTGTACAGAGCGACTGAATTGTCGAGCATTTCACGAACGTTGTCGGTATGGCTGGTTGAGTGACAGTTGATACATACAGCACGCATCCGCTTGTCACCTTCAGCAGCGTTACCGTGAACACCACTACGTAATTCACTACGTTTGTGCATCAAGTCCCACTTAAGGCGCTCATTCACATTGTGAGTTGTTTCCAGTGAACCAATACCGCTCATGTGACATACCGCACAGGTTGGCGCATTGTAATCGCCTGGCTGCCATGTTCCTGGCGCACTATCCCACTCCCACTCTTCGCCTTCGGTCAAGTAACGCTGGCCATGCTTAGACTCAAGATAGATCTCGATATCGGGATGATCAGGACCGAGGTGGCAACTTGCACACGCCTCAGGCTTACGAGCTTCAGCAACTGAGAACTGGTGACGAGTATGGCATACAGTACAGGTACCTACTGAACCATCAGGATACAACGTACCAACACCCGCAGGCCATGAGCTGTTAATTGGCTTGTTGTCAGGACCAAGCTCTACCTCAGAACCGTGACATACAGTACATCCTGACTTACGTGAAGCTTCGTTGATTGCAGAACCAGCTTCTACGCCAAGGAATCCAGCACCTTCATGTTGAAGCTGCAACGCAACAAGTTTGCCACCGGCTTTTTTCTCGTCATAAACGGCCATACGAGACAAGTCAGAGTGAGCGCTCTTGTGAAATTCTGCAACCTCAGTAGGATGGCAACGTTCACATGTTTTAGATGACACCATAGGTGAGATAAAGAGTTTCGTACCCCTTAGACCTGAACATTGGCTGGCCATTGGTGAGTCTTTTTCAACGATGTGGCAGTCATAACATGAAACACCTGAGTGCCCCATTTTGCCGAGTTTCCAATCTTCGATAATGCCAGGCGTTTTCTCCGCATGACACTCGATACATTTTGCCGCTTCGGCGGTGTAACCACGCTTAATTTCGATTTTTCGTGGGGCCAGGTTTGGCGTTTCAGCACAAGCCATCCCCGTCCAAACCAGCAACATTGCCGCGCTGATCAAACCAACTTTGACATAAAGTTGTTTCACATGATCCTCCTAAGTTTAAAGTTATTTTTTCTGTCTTTGATAAAACGTTTCGACAGTTTGTAACATATCCTTGTGCCCAACATGTGAATGGCAGTCTGTACACATCTTGTTTGTTTCACCGCGTAAATAAGCTCGGTGAGCTAACAAACCACCGGTTGGCAATCCTGGCCCAGTTAGATTGTAATGGCAATGCCGACAAGCACTGTCGTAAGTAAACTTATGTCGCTTTGCCTCGGCATTTGCCGCCCAATCAAACGTTTCACCATCAATCGTAAGGTTGTGTATGACATCGCTGGTTCCGGTGATCGCTTTTGTCACTAGGTATTCGAGAAAATTACCGTGTGGCAAATGACAATCAACACATTGGGCAGCAAAACCCTGTCGATTTTTACCACCGTGAACAGCTTCTTTCCATGCGGATCGAAACGGCTTCATGACATGACAACTTGCACAAAACTCATCGGTGTTCGTCGTTTCAACCATAAAACCTGAGGCCAATACAACTACGAGCGCACAAACAACGCCGAAGATGGCTCCAAAAATCCAGATTTTTCTTGAGTTAGGCTTTGCTGGTGTCCCTCTGCTCGACATTAAATCACCTCCCCTTCAGTAGCAGACTATAAAAGTGTTAACGTAACAACGAGTTACATCTAAAACTTGTATTGTAAGCGTGCTGTGAGTATCTCAGTATCAACGGTTGGATTTGCGAAACCGTTTGAGGAATCATCATCCTGCATAAAATTAGCATATTTTATGAGAAGTTTAATATTCTTATTTATCGCCTTAACTAAAACAAGGTCAATTTCATCGCCGTATGTGCCATCGAAAGCATCATCTTCAACGGTGTCAAAATAGTGATAGACGGCGACTAATTTACAGCCAAACAGCTTTGTACTAGCTTTTACATAGTAGTCTTCTAGTCCACCCAATAAACCTCCACCATTGGTTGCCAAGAAGAGATCAGCAAAACCATTAAATTTGTGTGCGGTACTAAACAGCGTATCAAAAGAACGATCAGCGCCATCCCGACCTGAGATATAAGAATAACCTGCACCAACATTAACCTTAGCAATCTGCATCCCAAGATAAACATTCAACATGTCAGCATCGTGATCTTCGCCATCGGCAAAGTCAGACTGATGGGTATAGTCGATGTAGTAATCAAATGGAGCGGGCTTGCCGACAAAACGGAAACCATAGGTTGCAGAATCACGAGCGGTATCCGAACTATCTTCAGTATCAAGCAGATAGATATAACCAGCTAAAGAGTGATTATCAAGCGGGGAATACTTTGCGTTCACAAGATAGAAATGATCAAGATCAGTGTGAGTTAAGAAGATGTCATTGACTTGATTTACATAGCCAGCATAAACCTTTAAGTCTTTTACTGACGTATTGGTCACTGAAACAGCATCAAAAGATTGGCCATTCAAGCGCCAGCCAATGTTACCAAGTAGACGCGCATCATCAAGAATAATTTCTTGACGACCGATACGAACAACCGTATCTGAAATCCCTTTGTAATCGAGAAATGCTTTATATAGTCGGTTACCATCTGGGTCGGCGATGATATCGCGATCTAAATCGCCATGAAATGAGCCATCTTGCTTAAAGCGAAAATCTTCTTGCAGATTGGTTAAATTATGAAATTGTGCATACGCTTCAAAATCATAAAATGATCCTGTACGGTAGCCAATGCGTGTACGAAGGCTGAACTGCTTACCAGGGCTAGTTGCATCGTCGCGATTCTTATACTCATAACTAGCCAAAACATCAACATCAGGTGTTCCAGACTTTATCGCAGTGGTAAAATCATCTAATACCGTTGCACTTGCCACTGAACACCAACTTAAAAAAACAACACCTAATACAACAACAAAACGTAGCAGTTTACTCATTCGCCATTCTCCCTTCAATTAAACCAATTAGTTAATAGGGCCAACCGACATGTAAGATTAACGTACAATTTGCAAAAAACAAGCAAAGCGAATCAAAATACCAGTCAACTGCTGTGCATGTGCACAGTCTTCGTTTTCTTTTACAATGACTATGCCAAAGCATAATAACTACCTGTAAACACAAGGATCCCAAGCACAAACACCCTACAAAGGCATTTCGAACTACCGTACAGAGCTACAAACGCTACCAAACAGTAACAAACATGCCAGAACAACGTTACCCGGAGGTAACGTCATCGTCTAAATTATAACGTTGAATCTTTTCCCAGAGACTTTTTCTCGAAATCCCAAGCAAATGTGCTGTCTCACCTTTCTTATCACCACAAGATTTTAACGCTTGTAAAATATATTCACGTTCAAAAAAACTCACAGCATCTTTAAGCTTATGACCACTTTGATATCTAAAACCTGATGACGCATCTGATAATTGTAAGAGTTCACGCGGAAGGTCATCGGGTAAAATCAATTCACCAGAACTGAGCGCGACAGCACGCTCTATTGCATGTTCCAATTGACGGACATTGCCGGGAAAGCGGCACCCAAGGAGGATATCGAGAGCTTCTTGCGACAATCGACAGGTGGGTTTATTCATTTTTTGAGAAAATTTTTCCAAAAACATCTGCGCCAACGGCTGGATATCATCAACCCGCTCACGTAAAGGAGGGACATCAATCTGAATAACATTCAAACGGTAAAAAAGGTCTTCGCGAAACGAACCACTCGCAACATCATCAACTAAAATATGGTTTGTCGCTGCCACAATCCGAACATCGACCGAAACTTCACTCTTACCACCAAGGGGCTGAACAGTTCGTTCTTGAAGTACTCGGAGCAACTTGGCTTGTGCAGCCAGCGGCAAATCACCTATTTCATCTAAAAAAAGAGTACCGCCATGCGCTAACTCAAACTTACCTTTACGGTTTTCATTAGCTCCAGTAAAAGCCCCCTTTGCATAACCAAACAATTCAGATTCAATTAAATTTTCAGGTAGGGCCGCACAATTCACACGAATCAATGGGCCATTTCGGCGGGGACTATTTTGGTGTAACAATTCAACAACACATTCTTTACCAGTGCCATTTTCACCACTAACCAAGACAGTTGAGTCGATCGCCCCAAGCATGGTCGCCATCTCCATAACTTTTTGCGCTGCCTCGCTCTTTAACACAAGGCATTTCATTTTGTCTTGATCGTCTGGATTTTTTAAAGATTCATTCTCGGTGTGTAAACGTTTCTGTTCGGTAACATCACGACTAATCAGTAAAGTACCAAGAAACATTCCATCAGATGAACGAATGGCGGTGTACGAATTTGAAAAAAAGCGCTTTTGGGCGTGAACAATACGACTACCCGAAGAGATTTTACCACTTTTCAAGCTTTCAATAAGTTCACGAATTCGATGATGCATACGAGGAGGGTGGAGAGAGAAAATACTTTTGCCAAGAATTCTCGCCGCTTTAACATGACGAACACTCTCCGCAGCGGGATTACAAATACGGATGATATCGTTTTCATCGAGAAAAACCACACCTTCGGACATCTCTTCGATGATTGACTGATAAATAGAACAAAAGGACATTAGCGCGCCTCCAAATGTTTACTTTAGGTAACAAAAGTACAGGCTACAACACACCCTGTCAAGATGTTGAAGCCTGTAAACATTTGGCGCGCCATAACGCAACGTATTTCGCGATTAGTTCAATTAATCACTGGTTATGCCACTCGCGCCCCAAGTAAGAGACTTAGCGATCCAGCCTCTCTTTCCATTTTCATGCACGACACTGAACCAATCTTTATTTTCATCAATAATTTTAAAGGCGACACCTTTAGATGCCTTGAAAACAATGCGATGATTTGTTCCTGGTTTTTCACGAACATTCGCCATCTTCACAGCAATCACAACACTTGGGGTGGCATTGACTTGCACGGTACGAACCCATCCTGTGCGCCCTAAAAAGTCACTAACCTGAGAAAACCCATTCTCTTGAGCATCAGACAATAACGGGTAATAACGTGGAACCTGCAAGACGACGTAGCTAGAAGATTCGACAGGAGCACTAAAAACATCTGCAGTTTCAACATTAACAGACATGGTTTTCGCCTGACATAAACCACTCAACATCAGTGACATAAGTACAGCAGCCAGATATTTCATACGTCCTCCTTCAATATAGGAATGTTACTCTCATTACGCGTTAGGTTAAAGATTTACCACCAATTACTTCTACTCTCCGAGAATATCGGATTAGTTAGCGAGCTTCATCCGATTAAGTTGATCTAAATTGTTCTGAGCACGTACGTAAAACCGTGGATTGAGTTCGAGGGCACTCGTAAAGGCATGTTCGGCACGGTTCCACTCCCCAGTTTCCATCAGTAAATAGCCAATATTATTATAAGCGATGGCTTTATCTGCTGCGCTTGTAAATAACTGGATTGCTCGTTCTTCGTTACCGCTTAGAGCATAGGCAATAGCGAGATTGTTCTGCGCATACACGTTATCTGGTTCAATCCTTAAAGAACGACTCAGCATCGAAATTGACTCAGAGTATTCTCCTTGTAACATCAAATTAAACCCAAGATTATTGTAACAAGATGCTGTTGTTGGCTGCAAAGTGATCACTTGACGATACAGAGGTTCAGCCATTTCAGCATGACCAGTGTTATCGTAGTTCATTGCCAATTCCGTCAACACTTCGACATTTTGTTCATCAATCACTAGCGCAGCAGACAAAATTTCTATGGCTTCAGAATAATTGCCTTGAACCCGATGAACTCGTGCAAGAGCAAATATTGCAGGACTGTAGTCAGAAACTTTTTCTAACGCACGTTCATACGCTTGAGTGGCGGGTTTGAAAGCGCCATTTCGAAAAAAACTATTTCCCGCCCCTGTTAATGCTGCTGCGGAGTCAGGGCTTTTTTTGATGGCCATGGCGAAATATATACGCGCCAGTCCCTCATTACCTTTAGCAAGCACAGCATTGCCTCTAAATATTAATTGGTCGACAGACAAATCATCCAATTTTTGTTTGCTATTTTCCTCACTATCCAATAAATCAATCGCTTCATCAGGCCACTGAGAGCTGTACGATCTGACCGACTGAGTACACCCATACAAAGAAAATATGCAGCCGACAAAAAGGAGATAGATGAGTTGCCTCAGCAAAAGATGCGTATTTTTTTTTAAATATAGTTTTGATCGGGTAATTAAAAGCAAGAGACCTCCTTTGATCAATAATATTTAGACACGCAAACACCATATTGTAATTATTCGCCGCCTAACACAGGTAACAAGATTGTTATAACCCGAATCGCAGCTGGCCCAAGGAGCACCACAAACAATGCTGGAAAAATAAAAAACACCAGAGGAATAACAAGTTTAACGGCTGCTTTAGCCGCCCTTTCTTCAGCAAGTTGTCGCCGCTTAATTCGCATCGCCTCGGCATGAATACGCAGAGTTTTCGCAAGGCTTGTTCCAAAACGATTGGTCTGAATGAGCAGAGTCATTAAATTACTGACTTCGGAGACTCCTGTTCTTTCCGCCATATTTTTATAGTTTTCATCTCGTGGGCGACCAGCACTCGCTTCCAAATTTGTTAAGTTAAATTCATCGCTGAGATCTGCACTGATGGGACGAATCTCAATTCCAACTCGCTTAAAAGTCATATCCAAACCAAGGCCCGCTTCCACACACACAACCATCAGGTCAAGAGCATCGGGTAATGCTTTTGAAATATTCTGTTTGCGCGACTTCGTTCGATAGTAAAGTATAATATTTGGCAAAAAGAATCCCGTTAGGGTCAAACAGGCTGCCACGGCAACAACCTGAGCCGAAAAACTATAGAAATAACGAGCAAAAAGAAATGCACTAGGCAATAGGGCGGCCAAAACAATTTTCAATGCTAAATAATTTTGCACAGCCCTTTCTGAGCGAAAGCCCCCTTGTATTAATTTCAACCGTAATTTTTTTTTAGTCTCATTTTCAGTCGGCGCAACCAGATCATGTAATGGTTTGACAACTTTCGTTACAAAGCCATTCTGTTCTGCAACCAGTCTTGGCCTAGAATGATCAACATCATCTTGCTGAGGAACAATGCGACCAAGCCTTTTCTTCACATCGCTTTGGCGGTTAAACACAAAGTAAAGGGCGAGCAGCACACTTACTACAGCAAGGAAAACAAGCAATAGCATGCCGTAATAGTTTAGATTTTCAATAACGAGATAGTAACCATTCAGCAGATAACTCATGTGCCCTCCTACAGTTCGATTGCCACAATTCGTTTGATCAGGTAGGCTCCAATAAGCTGCGCTATCACAGCCCCAATCACCATGTAGTGGCCAAGCTCTTCAGTCCACAACAAAGAGACATATTCATAGTTTGCCATGTAGATATAACCAAACATCATTAATGGCAGAAGAACTAATATGATCCCAGAAAGTCGACCCTCGGCGGTCAATGTTTTTACTTGTCGATCAAAAACCGTACGCTCCCTGATCAACTTACTGATCTGCTCAAGAACTTCAGTCAGGTTTCCCCCGGTGTCTTTTTGCACCAACACTGCAATGGCAAAAAAACGTAGATCCATGCTATTTATTCGTGCGCACAAATTGTCGAGAGCCTCCTTCATTGTCAGCCCAAGACCTATTTCATCAACCACTACTGAAAATTCAGTTCGAATCGGATCACTCATTTCAGTCGCAACCATTTCAAGCCCTGACACGAGAGCATGACCTGAGCTTAACGCTCGTGAAGTGAGGTCAAGCGCTTCTGGCAACTGCTCTTGAAAGTCGTCATAATATTTTTGCTCTGCGAATTTCAACATCATATATGGCACACCTAGCAACAGGCCACCGAGTACAACGGCCAAACCTTTTTGCGGTAAAAAATGCCAACCAATCAAAAGACCTGAGCCCCCCAAAAGCAAGCTAATCACAACAAAACCACTCGCATTTAATGGCATGTGAACTTTTAGTAACAGGTTATCCAATGAACTTAATCGAGGTAGTGTTAACAGGAAACGCTCCATGACCCCCACATCACGTAGAACCCTATTTCGGTAAACAGAAAGCCTTTCATGCCCGTGTTGTCCACCGGCAGAAATATATAAAAGCCGCTTTTTCATTGTCCGTTTTTCAGCAAATTGACTTTCTTTTACGAGATAAAACAGACCCACAGCAAAAGCTACTGTGCACAAAAAAATGGTTATCATAAATATCGTTTGTTGGTTCATACCATCCTCCTCTACTCGTAGTAGCGGTTACTATTGAACAGGTCCTCGCTCACCGTAATACCAGCAAGTTCTAATTTATCGGCAAACTGCGGTCGAATACCCGTTGATTTAAAGCACCCTCTTACTGCGCCATTTTGGTCAACGCCCTGTTTTTCAAAAACAAACAAATCTTGCAACGTAATGACTGAACCCTCCATCCCAACCACTTCACTGATAGAGGTAACCTTTCTTGTTCCGTCACTTAAACGTGAAATCTGGATGATCATATCAAGTGCTGAAGCAACCATAAAACGCAATGCGCCCTCGGGAAGGCGAATGCCCGTCATCAAAACCATTGACTCAAGCCGCGTCAAAGAATCACGTGGGGTATTGGCATGGATAGTTGTTAAAGAGCCTTCATGCCCAGTATTCATCGCTTGCAGCATGTCAAACGCTTCGGCACCACGAACCTCACCTATGATGATTCGATCTGGCCGCATGCGTAAACTATTTCGCACCAAATCACGCGGGGTAATCTCTCCTGTCCCTTCAATACTTGTCGGGCGAGTCTCAAGCCGCACCACGTGATCTTGCTGCAACTGCAGTTCGGCTGAATCCTCAATGGTAATAATCCGTTCGTTATCAGGGATATAAGCGGAAAGGATATTGAGAAAAGTGGTTTTACCCGATCCCGTTCCACCAGAGATCATGACATTAAGCTTACACTTGACGCAGCCAGCTAAAAAATTGGCTAATTGTGCGGGTAATGATTTGTAATCAATCAAATCATTCATTTGTAATGGATTCACCGCAAATCGTCGAATAGACAGGCTCGGCCCATCGATCGCCAGGGGTGGAATAATGGCGTTAACACGCGAGCCATCAGGCAGTCGAGCATCAACCATTGGCATTGATTCGTCAATGCGCCGTCCCACCTTCGAAACAATACGATCGATAATGTTCATAAGGTGAGCATCGTCAATAAATCGTGCATTCGTTTTTTCAATTAACCCATGACGTTCAACATAAATATCTTTGTAACTGTTGCATAAAATATCTGAAACCTCAGGATCTTTTAAAAATGGCTCAAGTGGTCCAAAGCCAACAAGTTCATCGACAATTTCAACAACAAGATCTTTTCGTTCCTGTTCATTGACAAAAACCTTCTCCTGTTGAAGATAGTGCTCAAGGATTTGTGCAATCTCACTACGGATATCATCCTCATCCATTTGATCCAGCATGGAAAGGTTGGCTTCCTCGACCAATTGTGTGTGCAATTTTTGCTTGATTTCATAATAATGGTTATCCTTTGTTGTCGGCTTAGCCCTCACAACATCAGAATTTGTTTTATTTTTGGACAAAATATCACGAAGTGCCATGCTAACCTCCTAAGGACAGAATAAAAACTAAATCGCCTTTCCAAACGTACCGCGGACACCTCGATAATTACCGGCAGACTGTGGATCTTTCAGCTTTTCTACAAAATGTAGAATATTGCTGGAAAACGGGGCATGGGGATGAAGCAAAAGTAAAGGAACACCCTGATTAATCGAAGATACAATGTCATCAAAATCATTGGGAAATAACCAAAAAACTTTCTGCTTTACTGTTTCCTCAACATCGGCAACAGAAAGAACTCCCCCGCGAATGTAACGATTAACAACCACCTCAATTTTATCGGCGGCAATGCCAACTTTACGTATCAACTGAATTAGCCTTGCAGTATTGCGGACGGCTAATACAGAGAGTTCAGTAACAACAATTACTTTTTCTGACGCTTTAAATGCCTCGAC
>MAXR01000075.1:0-6530 GCA_001751155.1 Desulfuromonadales bacterium C00003068
GGATAGGGCAGGGCCACTTTCGTCAACGCGTTCACCCCGTGCGCCCTTGTCACTTAAAGTGAGAATCGCTACTCTGTTCCAATTCATGAGGCTTCATCCCGTTTAAATACTCCGCTTTTACCACCCTCTTTGTAGAGCAGTTTCGTTTCACTGATCAGTATCGATTTATCGCTTCCTTTGCACATATCATACACCGTCAGCGCTGCCAGTGATGCGGCAACCATCGCTTCCATCTCCATGCCACTGCGCTCTAGCGCCGAAACATCACTTATGATGGTTAAAATGCCACTCTCTGGATCAGGGTCAAAGTCGATACAGACCTTGTGAATCGCTAGTGGATGGGAAAGAGGGATCAGTGTTGGGGTCATTTTTGCGGCGGTGATCCCAGCGATTCTGGCAACGGAAAACACATCACCTTTGGCGATTTTTTGATCTAAAATCGCTTGTAAAATGTGTGGTTGTAGCTGAACTTGTGCTGAGGCGACAGCGCGGCGCATTGTTGGTGCTTTGGCGCTGATATCGACCATAATGGCGTGACCTTGATCATCAAAGTGATTAAACGACATGGTTTACCTTTCTAATACTATGCAAATTGTTGAGTGGTTTCAGTGTGGCCCGTTATAAATATAAATACAGATTAGCAGGCTGTCGGACTTAACATGGACCTACTGCGAAATAGCCTGACTTGGCCCATATCCCCGATAATTATCGACAAATAGGCCCGCTATTCGCTCTCAAATTCTCGAAAATCTGGCCTCAAGCAGTCTATCTCTCGCTACGGCCCGTCAAGCCCGACAGCCTGCTAGGGGTTATGTAGCCCATATAGTTTTATTTTACGGTGTAATGTGTTGCGGGCAATGCCTAATGCTTTGGCTGTTGCTGTGACATTCCAAAGGTTTTCTTCAAGGGTTTTTTTGATGGTATCCGCTTCCGATTCTTTGAGAATACGGTTTTGCGACGGCTTTAACCCTTTGTTGCGCATGATGGTGACCACCGAGTTCTCTAGCCCGCGTAGTGATAGTAATAGCTGATTTAACTCGCTGGCACTCATGCTTTGCAGGTGTTCCTCTTTGGCGTAGTGCTGCCAAAAATCTTCCAGAACATTCGGGTTATGTTGGTGGATAAGATCCTGCGGTTGTTCGCAGATTATTTTTGTGGTTGGTGTTGAGAAATCGCTAGTTAGTTGTGTTGCCAAATGTTGAATCTGAATCGACTGGTCATCTGATAATGCGATAGCACGGCGTACAACATTTGATAGTTCGCGAATGTTTCCCGGCCACGCGTAGTTTTCTAAGGCAAGGGCTGCTTTTGGATGTAATTTGACGTTAGCACTGTATTGCTGGATAAAGTGTTCAGCCAGAGCTTTAATGTCTTCACGACGCTGGGCCAGATCTGGGCTGATGAGGCTTACCACATTGAGGCGGTAAAATAGATCTTCGCGGAAGGTTTTTTCGCGAATCGCCTCCTCTAAATTGATGTTGGTGGCTGAAAGGATACGAACATCTGTTTTACTTGTGCGTTCGCCACCAACACGGCAGAACTCACCTGTTTCTAGCACGCGCAGCAGTTTCACTTGAATCGATGGACTGGCATCACCAATCTCATCTAAAAAAAGGGTTCCACGGTGTGATAATTCGAAAATTCCACGCCGAGCTTGGTTGGCTCCAGTAAAAGCACCGCGCTCATGGCCGAATAGTTCGCTTTCGAGGAGGTTTTCTGGTAATGCGCCGCAGTTAATGGCAATGAAGGGTTGGTCGGCTCTATTGGAGGCCGCATGGATAAAGCGAGCAAGCACCTCTTTTCCCGTTCCGGTATTGCCTTGAATCAAGACATTAATGTTTTTACTGGCGATTTTATAGGCCAAGCTGACTAAGCGGCGCATTTGTGGCGATTGGCCGACAAAGAATCCAACTCGCTCGGCGACAGCGGCCCAATCTTCCTCAGCGATCTGGCCATTTTGGCGCTTGTGAGCGTGGCTGGCAGCATTCTGGATTAGAGCTTCGATCTCGTCGATATTATCAAAAGGCTTTTCGATATATTCAAATGCGCCTAAATGCATGGCTTCAACGGCTGTTTTAATAGTGCTAAAGCCTGTCATGATAATGACTTCGCAGCTTGACTGAGCTCTTTTGATCAGTTGCAGTAGCGTTAATCCATCGGTGTCAGGCAGCTTGAGGTCGACCATTGCCACATTGAAATCCCAGTCCTCTAGGGCAATCAGTGCTTCTTTCTCACTGGTGGCTGTGACCACTTGATAACCTTTTTTATGCAGTAGGCGTTTGAAAAAATTACAAACATCTATCTCATCGTCGATGATCAATATACGGTTCTCAGACAATGTTTCTCACCTCTGTTGAAGGGGGGGCAGCGATAGCCTTTAGTGGAACAGGCAGCAAAAGAGAAAAGGTACTTCCCTCACCAAGCGTACTTTCAACTTCAATTGTTCCTGAATGGGATTCAGCAATGCCAAGACTGACTGAAAGTCCGAGTCCGGTTCCCTTTGTTGCATCTTTACTGGTAAAGAACGGGGTAAATATTTTTTGGAGATTCTCCTGATCAATTCCAGTGCCGTTGTCGTGAACGCTTATGATTGCCCACGTTTTGTCCTCATCATGACGGATAAAAGAGGAGACCGTAATCTGTTTTTGCTCTTGAGTTGATTCGTTTAAAGCATCGCGGGCATTGATCAATAAGTTGGTTAACACCTGTTGAATCTGCGCGCCGTTGATATTGACCATGGCTAAATCAGGGTCGAGTTTATCGATGATCTCGATCTGGTTACGATTAATTTGGTAGCGGATGAGCCCTAGAACACGTCGAACCTCCTCATTGAGGTCAATGTCGGTCATCGGCATTTGGTCCTGCCGGGAGAAGGTGAGCAAATTTTGAATAATTCGCTTACAACGCAAGCCACAATTGATCACATCTTGTAGACTCTCATCTTCTAGCGATTCACTGTCAAATTCTCGCGCCAACATCTGGGCGGTGCCGATGATCACCGTCAGCGGACTATTCAATTCGTGGGCGACCCCGGCGGCCATCTCACCCAACGCGGCAAGTTTTGCCGATTGAACCAATTGCGCCTCCATTTTCGTTTTTTGGGTCACATCTTTTAAGATGATGGTGAAGGCAACGAGTTTTTTGTCATCATTGAAAATTGGATAGTAATAGGTCTCGAGTAGTACGCCAGAATCCGTTGGCCAGTTACGATGAGCAGGTTGACCACTGCTTTTGATCTCTTCCATGGCACAGATAGGGCACGGTTCATCTCTACCATGAAGACGTGAGTAGCACTTGTTTACCAATGATTTTTGCCAGTGGCGGCTTATCTCGGGGGTGAAACGATCATTGTGACGCAAGATATTGTAGTTGGCATCGACCAAAAAAACAGGGTCGGTTACCGCGTTAAATGTTTCTTCCCACTGTTTTGTCGTGCGCGCAACCTGTCGGTAGAGGCGTGAATTTTGGATACTGATCGCCATTTGATCGGTGAGGTGACTGATAAATTCAAGTTCTGGCTCTGAAAATCCAGCTTCATTGGTTCTGCCAACCACCATAACACCAATCACTTTAGCGCGTTCAAACAGTGGGGCAATGGCAAATGAACTCAATTTTTCTGGGAAATCAGTATTCTGCCAAACATGGGAACTCACTGCCTGAGAGGCTTTGAAAATGGTGGCTTTTTTGCTTTTCATCACTTGCCATGATGGTGAGTTCTTAGGGAAATGGGTCACTCGACAGTAGTCGCGTGGTGCAACAGCCTTAAGGCGAAGTTCATCCTCGTTGAGAGAGATGAGTGCCATAAAGGTGCAGGGGAGTGCTTGAGGCAAACGGGTAAACGTGCGATCAAGGATATCCTGAATCGACATATCAATATTGATATCATGAAGCAGTTGGTGGAGAACCTCCATCCGCCAGTTTTGTTTTAGGGCTTCCTCGCTGGTTTTCTTTAACTCAACATAGTAGTTAAGCTTTGAGGAGTTGACCCCCGTCAGTTGTTCAAGCTGTTTATCTTTTTTAGTCACGCTGCCTCCCTTGGGTAAGGACCCTTTACAGTGCCTTGTGAAATATATCTTCAATATCTTGAAGACTTGTTTCACGCGGGTTGGTAATCAAGCAGGCATCATTCAGTGCATTGATACTTAATGCGTTGATCATCTCTTTTTCGATACCAAATTGGGCTAACCCTTTGGCGAGACCAATGTCATATATGATCTCATTCACCGCGGTGATAGCAAGTTGCGCCGCATTCATGCTACTCAGGCCGCGAATGTTTTTGCCCATCGTTTCGGCAATGGTGGAGAATTTAGCTGGATTTGCTGGCAAATTAAATTCCATCACATGTGGCAAAATCGCTGCGTTGGTTTCACCGTGATGGTGATCGAGAAGGCCGTCAACCTGGTGTGTCATGGCGTGTGTTGCGCCCAGAATCGCATTGGAAAAGGCAATTCCCGCTGAAAGGCTGGCCATCGCCATATTGGTATTAGACTCAATATCATCACGATGAAGGACTGCATGGCGTAGGTTTGCAGAAATCAGACGAATAGCATTGAGAGCATGAATGTCAGTAAGCGGTGTTGCTGCCAACGACACATAGGCTTCAATGCCGTGGGTAAGGGCATCAACACCTGTTGCCGCCGCCAGCCAACTGTCTTTGGTGCGCAGCAGCTCGGGGTCAACAATAGCAATATCGGGAACCAATGATTTTGAGATGATCGACATTTTTAACTGGCGTTCGGTATCGACAATGATGGCAAATTGACTGACTTCAGAACCCGCTCCAGCGGTGGAGGGAACCATGATCATCGGCGGTAACGGCCGATTGATGTTATTGACACCTTCGAACTGGCGCAGTTCACCGCCGTTGGTGGCTAACATTGCTATTGACTTGGCAACATCGGTAGGGCTACCACCACCGACTGCGATAAGGGCATCACAGCCAGATTGAAGATATTGAGCAAGTCCTACTTCGATCTCATGATCTTTAGGGTTCGTCGTTAATGCCGAAAAGATCTCCATCTCTAATCCTGCTTGCTTCAGGTAGCTACAGGCGATCTCGACCCAGCCAGAGTCTATCACCCCTTCATCACTGACGATAAAAACCTTGGACGCACCAAGACGCAGTGCACTTTCCCCAATTTGACTGAGAGAACCGCAACCGAAGATAATTTCTGGTGTGACGAACTTAGTGATATTCATATCTGTTCTTTCTGTTAAACACTGCATCAGTGTTGGTTGATCGTTAGCTATCTGCTGGCGATGACACCTTTAAATCATTTGGATATCTACGGTTTCACCTGCCTCAATTCGGTCGCGATTGGCGGGCAAAATAGCGATGCCATTGGCGCGGATCATTGTGCTTAAAATTCCAGTATTTTGATCCCCTGAACTTGTGGCAATCAGTCCGTTTTCACTGTTGCTAACAAACACGCGTAAAAATTGAACGCGACCCTCTTTTTTCTTCGCCGCTTCAGTTAATGTTGCTTTGACGGTGTCCTTGATCGGATTGAGGTGACCTTGCATTTTTAATAATGCAGGTCGCACGAACTCTTCGAAAGTAACCATCGTTGATACGGGATTTCCCGGCAGAGAAAAAATCAATTTTCCATTGTTCACTGCAAAGGCAGTGGGTCGGCCAGGCTTAATGTCAACTTTCCAAAAAATTTGTTCAACGCCCGATTCGTTTAACATGTCGCAGACGAGATCACGATCTCCCATTGAAACACCGGCCGAGGTGATCAACACCTCCGCANNCTCCCATGGAGATACCCGCCGAGGTGATCAACACCTCCGCCTTTAACCCCTCACTAAGCTTTTGTTGCAGGCTTTCGCGGTTATCACGGGCGATACCGAGGAGGATTGGCTCACCGCCAGCCTCTTTGACTGCCGCAGCAATAGAGTAGGCGTTACTGTTGGTGATTTGACCTGCGCCAACAGTCTCGCCGGGTTCCACCAGTTCGTCACCTGTGGATAAAATAGCGACTTTTGGTTTTTTAAATACCTTGACGGTGGTAAATCCTAACGTTGCGAGTAGGTTAATTGCCGCTGGGCGCAGCACGGTTCCAGTCGTTAGGATGACCTCATTTTTTGGAATATCTTCCCCTTTAACACGGATATGATCCCCCATTTTAAAAGGCTGGAGAATGGTAACCGTATCCTCATCATACTCAGTATCTTCAATAGGGAGAACGGCTTGGCACCCTTGTGGTGTCGGGGCGCCAGTCATGATTTTTATTGCTGTACCGGGTACAACATTCAGATCACCAGCAACAGCACCCGCTGGGATGTAGCCAATGATTTTTAGTTGCGCACCAACTCGGTTATCCGCATGAGATACTGCAAATCCGTCCATCGCTGAGTTGTTCCAACGTGGTAGTTCACATTGTGTCACGATATCTTCGGCTAGAACTCGGCCAGAGAGATCCATTAGCGCTACAGGTTCACTTTGTAGTAGGGCTGATCTGTCTAAAATTATCTCTCGTGCACGTTCAAAAGACGTTGCCATATTATTGCTCCTTTAAATTATCCTG
>MAXR01000075.1:6542-33837 GCA_001751155.1 Desulfuromonadales bacterium C00003068
AATCACTTCACTGCCGATTCGTTGCGGCTGAGAGTGATCATGAGTGGAATACACCACGGTCACTCCGCGGCGTGGTAATTCGCCGAGGAGTGTTTCAAATGTCTGTATGCTATCGCTATCAATGCTGGCTGTTGGTTCATCAAGTAGAATAATATTTGGTTCTAAAGCCAAAGCGCGTGCTAAAGCGACACGATGTATCTCACCACCTGATAGATTATCAACGTTGCGCTGTGCTAGGGCTGTGAGTCCCATCATATCTAATGCTGATTGAATTCGTTGTTGTTGCTCTTTGGTGTGTATGCCGCGTAACGTGAGGCCAAAAGCAAGGTTGTTATACACGGTTCCTTTAAACAGATAGGGCGACTGCTCAACGAGGGTGATGTGCTGCCTTTTTTCGGTGATTGTTTTAGCCTTACTATTAAAGAAAATGGTCCCTTGCTGCGGCTGTTGTAGTAATGCAAGGACCCTTAATAGGGTGCTCTTACCTGCACCATTTGCCCCTGTGAGCGCATAGCTGCGCTGGGGGAAAAGTTCAAGGCTGTCAATTGATAAACAAAAATTGTCACCTTGATGGATCACCACATTTTTTAAGCTGAGTATTGGCGCCATCGCCTTACCTTTGTTGGAGTAGATTTAAAAACATATTTACGAACAACGCGACGCTCAATAAAACAATACCTAATGCTAAGCCAAAGGCAAATTCACCCTTGCTTGTTTCAAGAGCAATGGCTGTGGTCATGGTGCGGGTTGAGTTGCGTATATTGCCACCGAGCATCATCGCCACGCCCACTTCGCCAATCACTCGGCCAAAGCCCGCTATGATTGCCGCCATCACCCCGAAACGGATCTCTTTAATGAGTTGAATGTTGGCCTGTAACGGCGTCGCGCCAAGGGTGAGGGCGGTGTTGATAATTCGGCTATCGGAACCTTCGACGGCAGCGAGAACATAATTACTGATAATGGGGGTTGCCAGAACCATTTGTCCAACAATCATGGCAACGGGTGTAAAAAGAAGACCAAAGCTGCCCATGGGGCCTTGTCGACTAAAGACCCCAAATAGGACTAAGCCCACCACCACTGTTGGCAGCGCCATGAGGGTGTTGAGCAGGGTGACCACAATACGCCGACCGCGAAACTGCATTAAGCCAAGGGCAACACCTATTGGAACGGCAAGTATTGCAGATAAAGAAATGGCGCAAAATGAGGTATAAAGCGAGGTCCAAACGATCTTCTGTATGTCCTGATCGAAGGTGAAAATGAGCTCTATTGCGGCGCGTATTGATTCGAGCAGGTAGTCCAATTCTATCCCCTTATTGTACGTAGAAAAGTTGCTCACCACCGCGACGATAGCCCGTAATCAGCGCTTTTGCTTGATCTGATACGAGAAAGTCGAGGAATTTTTTTGCTAATTGATCTTTTACGTGTGGGTGCTTTTTTGGATTAACCATGATCACCCCGTATGGGTTGAACAGCTGAGAATCGCCTTGACTGACAATCTGTAGATCGGTCTTGCCGCTAAAGGCCAAATAGGTTCCGCGGTCGCTCAGTGTGTAGCCTTTTCGTTCACCTGCCATGATGATCACTTCGCCCATACCTCGTCCCGCTTCTAAATACCAATTACCCTCTGGTGTGACATGAGCGGCACGCCATAGTTGTTTTTCGCGACTATGGGTTCCCGAATCATCTCCGCGAGAAACGAACGTTGCTTTATGCTGAGCAATGGTCGCCATCGCTGTGACAACATCGGTTGTTTGTTTCACGCCAGCGGGGTCGTTGACTGGTCCGAGAACCACAAAATCATTATACATCACGTCGCGGCGATCGACGCCGTAGCCATCGGCAATAAACTTATCTTCCTTACTGCGAGCGTGCACCATCACCACATCAACATCACCCGACTCACCAAGTTTAATGGCTTTTCCTGTACCGACGGCGATGACATCAATTTGGCAATCGTTGCTCTGTTCAAAGGGGGGTAATAGTACGGCAAGCAAACCTGAATTTTCGGTTGAGGTGGTGGTAGCCAAGCGTAGGTGTTCAGTGGCCAGTGCTGGTAGGGTGAATGATACGTATAGAGCTGCTGTAATGATCATAGTCAAGATTGATTTCATTGCATTGATTCCCTTTAAAGTGTGGTGGTTAAGAGCTTCAGATACTCAATTTGTTGATAGGTTTCTCTTGTAAGTATACATGCAAGAGGTGTGCAAAAATGGAACATTTTATTCATATAAAGTTTTGATGCCAATATGGATAGATCGTGGTGGATAGTCAAGTGTTCGGTGTGTGGCCATTTTAGTGCATCGATACCGTTACGAATTTGGAGCGGTTGCCATGAAATGTGGCGATTGTTTTTATTGGCTCGCTTGAGCCATTGTATAGAGAGGGTACAATCTGTTCCAAATTGGTGCGAAACGACCCATTGTGGAACACTTTGTGGCGTTGCTTTGATTTTCTTGAATGGAACATTGATCGTAAGGGCAATGTTACATACTGTCTCATATTGGAACGCTTCGAGTCGATTTCTCTCTTGCGTTGTAAGTGGAAATAATTCTAATGTTGAACGATTTTGTGCTAAAAAGATCCGTGATTACAGCTAGTTGTTGGTTTTATTTTAAGTCTGGCATTGTTGTTGCTGAATGGAAACATATCGATGATGTTTTTTTTATTTATGTAGCACTAACAACAAAATGGAGAGAAAAAATGGCTTTAGCAGATCAAACTTATGGTTTTTACATTCCTACAGTTTCACTTATGGGCGTTGGTTCTTCAAAGGAAACTGGCGATCAAGTTAAGGCGCTAGGCGGTTCAAAGGCTTTGTTGGTAACTGACAAGGGTATTGTTGCAACTGGCATGGCTGAGCAAATTAAAACTCAGGTTGAAGCAGCTGGCGTTGAAGTTGTTATCTTTGACGGTTCAGAGCCTAACCCTACTGACAAAAACGTTCATGATGGCCTTAAGGTTTATCAAGACGAAAAATGTGACACTATCATTACTCTCGGTGGTGGTTCTTCTCACGACTGTGGTAAGGGAATTGGTATGGTTGCCTCAAACGGTGGTCACATTCGTGATTGCGAAGGGGTAAACAAAACCACTAAGCCAATGCCTCCTTTCGTAGCGATCAACACTACAGCGGGTACTGCTTCAGAGATGACACGCTTCTGTATCATTACTAACACTGATACACATGTAAAGATGGCTATTGTTGACTGGCGTTGTACCCCAAATATCGCTATCAATGATCCTGTTTTGATGGTTGGTAAGCCTGCAGGTCTAACTGCTGCAACAGGTATGGATGCATTGACTCACGCGATTGAGGCATATGTTTCAACTATCGCTACACCTATTACTGATGCATGTGCAATCAAAGCGATTGAACTGGTTGCTGAGTACTTACGTCCTGTTGTTGCAAACGGCGACAACCTCGAAGCGCGTGACAAGATGGCTTATGCTGAGTTCCTCGCTGGTATGGCGTTTAACAACGCTTCACTTGGTTATGTTCACGCTATGGCTCACCAGCTTGGTGGCTTCTACAACTTGCCACACGGTCTGTGTAACGCAATCCTTCTTCCTGCGGTATGTGAGTTTAACACCATCGCCAACCCACAACGCTTTGCTGATATTGCTGTTGCAATGGGCGAGAACATCGAAGGCTTAAGCACTGTTGAGGCGGCTCAAGCAGGTATTGCTGCAATTCGTGACCTTTCTGCTTCTATCGGTATTCCTGCTGGTCTGAAAGCTCTTGATGTTAAAGAGGCGGATCTTACTGTCATGGCTGGAAATGCTCAGAAAGATGCATGTATGTTGACGAATCCTCGCAAGGCAAAACTTGAGGAAGTGATCAATATTTACAAAGCAGCAATGTAAACAGCGTTCAATTCTAGGCCAAGAGAAGTTTTTCTCTTGGCCTTTTTATTGCATGGTTTTATTGCAGCGAGCTTGTAGAAGGTCATTTGTTGTTGACGTAAATGGCCGGTCTCCGAGCCTGACCACCTTAGAGGATTTTTCCTGATGGTGACAGGCCGACGGGTTTTACTGGAAACGGTGAGGCCTCCCTTTTGGAAAGGAGATTGATGAAGTGTGTATCGCATTAAGCAATAGCTTTGATGAAAGGGAGTAATACCTATGGAAAAAATATTTCGCGTAAATATGACAGACCTCACGACTAGTGTTGAGGAAGTTCCACAAAACTGGCTTGGTCTCGGTGGTCGTGGCTTAACATCGACAATCGTTGCCGCAGAAGTTGACCCAATGTGCCATGCTCTAGGTGACGGTAATAAGCTGGTGTTCGCACCAGGCTTGCTTTCTGGTACGGCTGCGGCAAACTCAGGGCGTATGTCTTGCGGTGCTAAAAGCCCCCTTACTGGTGGCATTAAAGAGAGCAACGTTGGCGGTACGACAGCTCAGCTATTTGCCAAAATGGGCATCAAAGCTCTTATCATTGAAGGTCTACCTCAAGAAGACAAGTTCTACAGTCTTGATGTGACCATGAATGGTGTGACGATTGCTGAAGAAACTGAGTTGCTTGGTAAGGGTAACTTTGCAGTTATCGAGGCCATGGAAGCCAAGTATGATAAGAAAGTCGGCGTCATGAGTATCGGCCCAGTTGGCGAAGCGAAAATGACTGCCGCAAATATTTCAGTTAAAGATCCTGACAGCAAAATCCGTAGCCATGGACGTGGTGGTCTGGGGGCCGTAATGGGCTCAAAGAAGATCAAATATATCACTGTCAACCCTGAAGGTTCTGGCCGTGTGGCTATTGCTGACCCTGATAAGTTTAAAGCGGCATCGCGGGTGTTTGCTAAGACATTGATGGATCACCCTGTAGCAGGCGAAGGTCTACCTACTTTTGGCACCAATATTCTGGTCAATATTCTTAATGAAGCTGGCGGCCTACCAACACGTAACTTTACCGATGGTAGCTGGGACAAGCACGACAAGATCTCTGGCGAGACCATGCACGACACCATCGTTGAACGTGGCGGAAAAACCAAACACGGTTGCCATAAAGGGTGTCTCATCCAGTGCTCACAAGTTTATAACGATAAAGACGGTAACTACCTCACCTCAGGTTTCGAGTATGAGACCATTTGGGGCATGGGTGCAGACTGTCTTGTTGATGATCTTGATCAGATCGCACAGGCCGATAGTATTATGGACGATATCGGTATTGACTCGATTGAAACCGTGGTTATGTTCGGTGTGGCAATGGAAGCTGGTATCCTCCCTTTCGGTGATGGTGCTGGAATTCTTCGCCTACTCAGAGAAGAAATTGGTAAAGCGACTCCTCTCGGTCGTATCTTAGGTTGTGGTACTGCTAGTGTTGGTAATGCTTACGGCGTAACACGTGTTCCTGTGGTTAAAAACCAAGGCATCCCAGCTTACGATCCACGTAGTGTTAAAGGTATTGGTATCACCTACGCAACCAGTACAATGGGTGCTGACCATACCGCTGGCTACACCATCGCTACCAATATTCTCAATGTTGGCGGCTTTGTCGATCCTTTGAAGAAGGAAGGTCAAGTTGAGCTTTCTCGTAACCTTCAAATTGCTTCGGCTGCCATTGATTCAACCGGAATGTGTATCTTTATCGCTTTCCCAGCTCTTGATATCCCTGAGTGCCTACCAGCACTGATCGATATGCTCAATGCGCGTTTTGGCATTGAACTCACTGGCGATGATGTCACCGAGCTCGGTAAGTCAATCCTTAAAACTGAGCATGCCTTTAACTTGGCTGCAGGTTTGAACAATAAGCATGACCGTTTACCTGAATTCTTTAAAGAGCCTGTTCTTCCGCACAATGCTGTTTGGGATTTTAGCGATGAAGAGATCGATGCTTTTTGGGATTTTTAAACAATCTCTGATGGGAGCTTAGGCTCTCTCTCCTTACCGACGTGATCGTCTGCTTCGATCACGTCGGTTTTTTTTGCACTAATTTTTATGATTCAACGTCCTGTCATGTATGAAATAAGTTGGGGTGAATAATATGAAGGTGACGATTAAGCTATTTGCTCAATTTCGCAATGAGCGCTTTAAAATTGAGCAGCGTGAGCTTCCTGATGCGATGACCTGCTTAGACATCGTTGCAACCTTGGCGATTGCAGAATCCGAAATTGGGGTTGTCATGATTAATAGTCGCCATGTGCCGCTAACACAAACATTGAATGAGGGGGATGTATTGGCTTTGTTCCCCTTGGTTGGTGGTGGCTGATATGGAGATTCTAGCAGCCTGTCAGACTTAACATGAACCTACTGCGAAATAGCCTGACTTGGCCCATATTTCCGATAATTATCGACAAATAGGCCAGCTATTCGCTCTCAAATTCTCGGAAATCTGGTCTCAAGCTGTCTATTCCTCGCTACGGCCCGTTAAGTCCGACAGACCGCTAGAAAAGAACAAGATTTAGTTTATCGTTGAAAAATACTCTTATGCAATGGGGGTTGCATGTCACTGATTGATACGTTTGGTCGAAAAATAAACTATCTACGATTATCCATTACCGATCGCTGTAATTTGCGTTGCAGTTACTGCATGCCGAGCGATGGTGTGGCAAAGCAGACTCATAGTGATATTCTCCGTTTTGAAGAGCTGTATCGCATCGCCAAGGTGGCTACTGAGTTAGGCATCGAAAAAATCAGGATTACTGGTGGCGAACCGTTGGTGCGTAAAGGGGTTATTGATTTTCTGACCCGTTTGTCAGAGCTGCCGAAACTCAAGGAGTTGGTGTTGACCACCAATGGCATACTACTCTCTGAGATGGCAGAGAACCTCCATGCTGCGGGTGTTAAAAGGCTCAATGTGAGTCTCGATACCTTTGATGGTGAGATCTTTACTCGCATCACTCGCCGAGGAAAACTTAGTGAAGTGCTGAATGGTATTCAGGCTGCGCGTGACATTGGTCTAGCGGTTAAAATAAATACCGTGGTGATGCGCGGGGTCAACGATGGCGAAATCTTAGATTTTATCGCCAAAACGATGGAACCGTCAGTGAGTGTTCGATTTATAGAATATATGCCGGTGATTAAGGAAGCTGGTTGGCAATCTTTGGTGATGACTGGGCAGGAAATACTTGAACAAATCTGTCAAACTCACCAGATCGAGACCGTTGATTCGGGCCGACGCTGTGGTCCTGCTAAAATGTATCGGGTTAAGGGTGCTGGTGGAACCTTTGGTCTCATTACGCCGTTGTCGGGACATTTTTGCGCCCAGTGTAATCGCATTAGAATATCTGCTGACGGTCATGCGAGTAGTTGCTTGTTTTCAGATGATCGAATTAATTTACGCCCAGCACTAAGCCATGAAGCGGATTCATTTCTCATGGATGAGTTGCGGCAGATGATCGGAACGAAACCGGCTCAGCACCATTTATCCACTACGCATGCTCCGCATGTTCCCTTTTCGATGTCGAACATCGGAGGCTGAATAGAAAGGAATCTTTGCCATGCCAGCTCAAGTTGTAGCAGTCTGTACCAGTAAAAATAAGGGGGAGCGCAAAACTCCCGTCGGTTGCGTAATGTTTGAAGAACAGCATGGCATTGTCGATGATGCTCATGCGGGGCCATGGCACCGACAGGTGAGCCTGTTAGCGATGGAGAGTGTTGAAAAAATGAAAGCACTGGGGCTTGATGTTGGTCCGGGAGATTTTGGTGAAAATATCACCACTTCAGGTATTGATCTGGTTGCGCTGCCCGTTGGTACACAACTGAATATGGGCTCGACCATTGTTGAGGTGACTCAGATCGGTAAAGAGTGTCACACCCGTTGTGCTATCTACCATCAGGCTGGCGATTGTGTCATGCCCAAAGAGGGTATTTTCGTTAAAGTGATAGAGGGCGGTCCCGTGAAATCAGGTTCGCCAATATTTGTTTTACAATAATATATCATCAGAGCTGAAACCCTCGAACCTGTGGTTTTATCCACAAATTCGAGGGGGTCTCAGGGCAGTATTGTAACGTTGCGTCAGCTTAAGCCTTTTCGAATCGGAAAAAATCAGATTCGTTATAATCATAAAGTTCGACAAAATCATCATCAACCATGCCACTGAAATGCGATGTGCTGGCATGGTCATATCCATCAAATAATTTCCCGTAAATTGCTCTTTATTTCTGGCTTGGTGCGCCAATTGTGACCGTGGCAGTTAATCTTCACCTTGATCGCAAGACGGTGTGTCGTCATTACGGATTAATTCAGCAGGGGATAAACGCCGATGAGAAAATGACCTGCCGTTTAGCGTGTAACGACAATGAAGATGATGTTTTCTGTTTGCTTGTTGATTCAGGGACAACGTGGTGTGAGCGTGTATCGAACCCGCCTAGGCGACATGTTCGTGTGCAATCTATAGATTATTGTTGGTGCTATTCTGCGCTGATCTCGTTAAAGATTTCATTAATGGTGGTTCGCTGTTTTGTTTATGTCGACCAAAATACGATTGAAGGTGTGTCGAAGTCTTGGGGGAGTGATCTCGAAAAATTTGAAAAAATAGTCCAAGAGTTGTGTCGCAAAAAAAAAGAGCGCAGCTCTCTCTCGCAACAATTGTTGATCACCGAAGCGGTCTTTCGCTTTAATCAACGCAATAATCCCGGGGTAACTGCGATATTGTATCGCTATTTAAGGTACTGAGTTGTTTTGTGTCTGTTGTATAACTTTCAGCAAAATACCCGGTGAATATATCACCGGGTTATTTGGGTAAATAGTACCTTCAGATTTTAAGTTCTTAGATGGCTGGGGTGCTAATCAGCAAGTTAATGCTATGACGTAGTACTTCAGTGATGCTGACACCATCTCTGCTAGCACACTGCTTAAGCATGTTCATTTCGTTATCATCAATCCGACAAGAAATAATATTCTTTTTTGCGTTTTCCTTTTTCTTACCCATCTGATTTCTCCTTCACTTATTAAGTACTGAGTTATGTGTGACGTTGCTGCTGTCGCAACGTATACCTTGCAACTATGTGCTTTAGTGTTGTTTTGCGAAAGGTATGCCAATATTTTTAAAAAAGGTAACTAGCTGATTTATGGCTCATAAAATATGGTGTTTTGTGCCGAAAAATATGGTGGTGGTCTGTTTTGAGACACTTCGTATCAGGATGGATTGAAAAGGGAATAAAGATTTTAGCGACAATAGGCTGTAGAAACTTTATTAGCGTTTTCATTGGATAGTGGTTTCAGTGGTGATTGATTGCAAAATAAATTCATTTTGTACCATTTTGGCACGTTGGTGTTACGTGTTGGAACAGGGTGCTCAGGTTATTGTGGTAACGATTTTTGCTCAAAACGTTCTTGCTTCAGCGTTGTGCACTAGGTTATATAACGGGTGTGGTTATTGCTTAAATCATTGTTCAAATAGGCCAAAGGGCGGATCACTTTGCTCTTATTATTAATGTTAGGAGGCTAACATTTAGTTGTTTAACAATTTAGTGAAGAGAAGACTGGAGATTTTTTATGAATACGGTGTGGCAGCGCAACCTGCGAATTAGTTTGGTTATTGCGAGTGCAATATTATATGGGACAATCGCGATGGCAGCCGTACAACAGGAGCCAGAATTATACAATCTGAGTGAAGTTATCGTTACCGCTGCGGATCAGGCGACGGAAAAAGTAGCAACAGTGATGACGGTCACGGCAGCAACGATTGAAGCTCGCGGCGTGCGCACTCTGAATGAAGCATTACGGTTGGTACCAGGCGTTAATATCCGTGTTGGCGCTGATGGTACACCGCGTATTGATATTCGTGGCATGAGAACCCGTCACGTACTGTTTTTGCTCAACGGCATTCCAATGAATTCAACCTACGATGGTCAGTTCGATCCCCGCACCATTCCAGCCGAAATGATTGCTGAAATCAAAGTGACAACTGGTGGTGGTTCGGTGCTCTACGGCGCTGGTGGTAACGGCGGTGTGATTAATATCATTACGAAACACGGTCAACAAGGGTTTCAAGGAACTCTCAATGCTGAAGTGGCTCAGGAGCAAAGTTACCTCAGCCGATTAACCATGGCTGTGGGTGGCGAACGTTATAATGCCTTTGTCAGTGCCAGTCGAGCTGATCGCGACGGCACTCCACTTTCAAATCATTATTCAACCACTGATGCTGAAGACGGCGATGACCGAGATAATAGTGATCTGGAACAAACGGATCTGTTCACAAATCTTGATTACGCGCTCAGCGATCGCACTCAAATCGGTGTGAGCATCAATTACCAACAGGGCGAGTACGGTAAGCCGGCGATCACCAATTATGACAAAAAAGATATTTATACTAAGAAACCGAAGTATTTACGTGTTGGTGATAGCGAAGGGGTGGCAACTCAGCTGGCGTTTAGTCATCAGACTGAGGGAGTTTTCAGTATTCGTGGTTGGGGTTTCTACAATGAATTGCAATTAGAAGAGAACCGCTACGACGATGATTCCTATGCTAGTCAGCAAAAGAGTGGTGCGTACTCTTCTGATAGCACTACCAAGACCACGGGTGGAACGGTGCAAATCAATGCTGACCTTCAACAGCGCGGTGGATTAACTCTAGCGTTGATGGGCCGCAATGAAGATTGGTCGGACAGTGGTTTTGAAGTTGATAAAAAAGGTGCTGCACTCCGCTACTCTGAAGATGAAGATGTTCAAGTGTATAGCACGGCTTTAGAATATGAAGTCAACCTGCTCGACAACCTTGGTATGGTTTTAGGCTATGGCTACCACTGGCAAAATCGCGACACTGGTAACGATGAAGATACCTATTCGTACATGATGGGTCTTTATTACGATGTGGCTGCGAGTAGTCGCATTAAGCTCAGCCATGCGCGTAAAATCCGTTTTCCATCAATCAAGCAACTCTATGGTAGCGGTGGCGATGCCGATTTAGAAGCTGAGGAAACTCTGCACTATGAATTAGGTTTAGAGCAGCAGTTGTCCGCCAACACGATGCTGTCCATTAATGGCTTCATCAACGATGCGAGCAATTTTATCGAAAAAGATGATAGCGATATTAATCAAAATAATGATGAATATTTTTTCCATGGTTTTGAGGTGGCTTTAGATAACCGTCAATTTGATAATCTTTTGTTACGTTTAAGTTACTCCTATCTTGAGTCGGAAGATCGTTCTTCCAGCAGTGAAAAGCATCAACTCCAGAACCGACCACGGGATCGGGTGACCTTTGAAACGTTTTACGACTTTGCCTGGGGGATGAGCACTCAAGCTTCGGTGATCTATGTTGCCAACCAATATTTTTACGATGCCGACGGTAAGGACGAATTGGAGCAAAAACGGGCTCCAGCGTATACTTTGGTGGACGTGAAAGTGAGTCAAGCTTTGCTCAATGAGGCATTAGAGCTATATCTTGGTGCCAATAATCTGTTCGATGAAGATTATGAGCAGAGCTACGGTTACCCTCAACCGGGTCGCAATGTTTATGCTGGAGTTTCGTATCGTTTCTAATCGTTACGATGATAACGCGTTAGTGTCGCTACAGCGATTTAGTTACGCTTACGATGAACGGGATTGGACTCTGCGCGATATTGATTGGTCGATTGCTGCCGGTGAGTGCCACTGTTTATGTGGCGCCACCGGCAGTGGTAAGTCGACCCTCGCCTTAGCGTTGAAAGGTTTGCTCCTCAACGGGCGGCAACAGGGCGCTATTCAATACCGGCTGGAGTGTGAAACGCCGACACTGCGCGTTGGTTTAGTGTTGCAAAACCCAGAGAGCCAACTGTTTGCGCGGACCGTTGGCGCTGAAGTGGCCTTTGGCTTAGAAAATATGGCCGTTGCGCCACAACAGATGGCGGCACGGGTTGAACAGGCGTTGATCAATGTCGGCCTGGATCTGCCCCTTGGTGCACTAGTGGCGCCGCTCTCTATGGGGCAAAAGTATCGTTTGTTATTGGCATCCATGTTGGTGCTTGAACCACAGCTGTTAATTCTTGATGAACCTGTGGCGCAGTTAGATGAAGATGGCTTGCGCGATTTGCGTTACATCTTGCGCCGCTTGCTCCAGCAGGGGGTGGCAATACTCATCTGTGAACACAACTCTGGGCCGCTCAGCGACCTCATCGATTCGTTTTGGTTGTTAGATCGTGAGGGTAAATTGACACCTTCAACGTATGCAGCTGTTGAGGATGGCCGTCCGCAACTGTTGGAGTCAGCCTGTTCATCCTCGCAAGAAAAAGGGGAGACGGTGCTAACAGCCACTGACTTGACCGTTGGCTGCGATGAACAGCAACCGTTATGGCGTGCCGAGGATTTTAGTTGGAGTCTTGGTCAGCAGATATTAGTCGTTGGCGGTAACGGCACGGGTAAGAGTACGCTGTTGCGGTGTCTGTGTGGCTTTCTGGCACCGCTTCACGGTGAGGTGCGCTTGTTTGGCCAACGGCCACAGCCTCGTGTGATGCGCGGTCGTGTTGGTTGGTTGCTGCAAAATCCGCAACGACAGTTGTGTGAAAACAGTGTCACCGATGAATTGGCGTTGAGTCATCGCTTAGCAGGTCGCTGCCGCAACGAGCGGGATAATCTGGTTAAGCAGACGCTGGTCACGTGCGGGCTTGATCATCTCGAACACAGTTCGGCACATAAACTCAGTTATGGTCAAAAGCATTTGGTGGCCCTAGCATCGTTATTGGTGAGTAAACCACAGGTGTTGTTGCTCGATGATCCATTTGCTGGCCTCGATAGCCACTACCAGCAACGGGTGTATCAGTTGTTACACCAACAAAGCAGTGAACAGGGGACGCTGGTGGTGAGAACCAGTCATCATCAACCAAGCGTAATGGATCGGGTCGATCAACTCCATACGATCTCAGGAGGTCTCTTTGCGACGCAATCGTTCTGATCTAATGCAACTGATGAATCCGGACAATGACGTACAGACGTTAAGTAAAAAATGGGCGGTGATGCTTCGTGCTCCCGTTGGCGTACGTTTGGTGGTCTGTTTACTGTTGTCAGCATTGGCCTTTATCGTTCGTGTACCTGAGGCTGTTGCTACGCTCGCCGGTATTAATGTTTTATGGTTTGTGTTGTGTGGTTTACCTTCGCGATTATGGTTGAGGTTGGTGAAGCCATTCATGGTCCAAACGGCTGTCCTTATCCCGCTGTATTTGTATCAGCAGGGGGTTCCAGCAGGGGCAAGCGCTGGTTTGCAGATTTCGTGTCAATTACTGTTGACGTTGGTTCCCGGTATGGTGCTGCTGTGGAGTACGTCACCTTCTCAGTTGGCTCAAACTGTCAGCCGGTTTTTACCCGCTCAAGCTTCTTTTGTTCTGGCTTCAAGTTTACATTTTTTCCCGTTAGCCTTGGCCGACATGACCGCACTGTACCAAGTGCAGGTGCTGAAGGGCGCGCGTTTGTCGGCGCGTGATCTGTTGTGTCCGTGGCGTTGGCCTGATTTCGTCACCTGCTTAATCGTGCCTGCTGTGGTGCAAGCTTTAGCCCTTACCGCTGAGATTGCCGTGGCGGCAAAAGCACGTAATTTCCACAATGGCCAACGCAGTTGTTGGTCGGAGGAACGATGACTAAAAAGACGATGTTGGATCGATTGCCGCTCAATGATGCACTGTTTGTCGGTTTTTGCGCGGGTTCAATTATTGTATGTAAATTGTTGTTTCGCTGGCACTTAGGGATCAACGGCCATGCCATGTTTTTTACCGTAGCGCTATTATTGCTTGCCCGCGGCTGTGTTAACTATCGCTGGGCTGCCTGCTTGACCGCTCTGTTGGCTGGCCTTATGGCCACCAGTATTGGTCTCGGTAAAGGGGGGCCGCTGATTGTTTTGAAATTTTTATTTCCGGCTTTGGTGATCGATCTGGCGGCGCTGGTAGTGCCATTGTTCTTTTTCAGTGTCACGGGTTGTGTTGTTGTCGCGGTGCTGGCTGGAGCGAGTAAATTTATCAATAGTTGGCTAAAAGGCTATTTTTTGGGCATGGATCGAATTGTGTTAGTGCAGCAAGCGGCAATTGATGCATTTTTTAGCCTGTTATTCGCTTGTCTTGGCGCGTTGCTTATCCCGTCAATCTTACGCAAACTTAAGGCACGAGGCATCCTCGTACAACCCCAACAGGGTGGAGACTAACATCATATGGAAATTTATCTGTCCATCGACGATACGGATAATCTTGAGAGCTGTGGCACGGGCGAGTTAGCCAGTCAAATTGCCGCATATATTCATCAGCAAGGGTGGGGGGAGTGTAGCTATATTACCCGCCATCAACTTTTTATCCATCCCGATATCCCCTATACCTCGCACAATAGTTCCATGTGCTTTCAGGCCCTGATTGAGGATCACGCACTGGGTGATGTGATCAATTATGCCAGTGATTTTTTAGCACGTGAAAGTGCCGAGGGTTCCGACCCCGGGTTGTGTGTTGCACTGCCGGAAACGCTACGTTGTGTTGTCGAAGTTGTTGACTTTGGCCACCGAGCCAAAAAGGTGGTTTTGACCAAGGCACAGGCCTATGAGTTAGCGCTACACTCGGGTGCTCATCTTTCACAGCATGGTGGCACAGGCCAAGGCGTTATTGGCGCATTGGCAGGGATAGGCTTACGGATGGGCGGACAAGATGGCCGCTTGAAGGGAAAAATAGCCTTTGTTGCAGACCCTATCGACAATGGGATCGATGCTGCCAGTGTTCTCCAGCATAAGTGGGTGTCTAGCATTCAAACCGAGCAGGGGGAAGTTCTCTGCCCAGATGCTCGAATTCGTTTGATTGATAAGGTTAAAATTGTCCAGATTGAAGGGCATCCTGTGCTGCTGGTTCAACGCAACGAACAGGGGGACTGGCAAAATTTAAGTCGTCAACAACTTAAGGCGTATTGACGTTAGGAGAAAGATATGTGGGACATTATGGTAGATAAAACGCGGCTGTTTCTCTTGGGGAGAGATGCAGATACTGTGGTCGCACAGATCGCCAACGAGTGCTCATCTTTTGTCGCCGACGACGAAGATGAGTGGGTCGCTGATGAGGAGTGCTCATGTTATAACTGCCGCTATCGGCGTTGGACCCAAGAGTCGTTTCGCTGCATGGCAGGCTAAAAGCCTGCTGCAGCGGTTGATCGATTTATATTGTCTTTTGGGTGCTTTACTTTTTTGGCGCACTATTTTTTTTGTAGCAAGACGGTGCTGAATTCATCGAGCATATAGTTCTTTTTTTCCTCAAAACCGAGTCGTTTATATGCTTGGCGAACATCGAAGTTATATTCATAGAGCACGCCAGAGAGAAGCAGCGGAGCATTGTCAGCAGCTCTAGAGGCCAGATCCTTTGCGACATCAATTAAAATATCACCATAGATATTGGCTAAAATAAAATCAAAGTTCTCCTCTTCAACCCTATCGAGGGTGCCACAAAAGTGTTCCACTTGGCTGTTGACATGGTTGATGTCGCAATTGCGTTGACAGGTTGCAACGGCAAGTGGATCAATATCAACACACAGGGCACTCTTGGCCCCAAGTTTTAATGCTGCAATCGATAAAATACCCGTACCACTGCCTAAATCAAGAATTCTCGCCCCTTTAATATCGGGATGTNNGTTTTTCTAAAATCTCAAGACAGCTCGCCGTCGTTTCGTGTTCACCTGAACCAAAAGCTCCGGCTGCCATAATAATTTCAATTCGATTATCCTGTTGCGGGCTGGCCCCCTCAGGTAAAATGCGGAAATGTTCTCCAATAGTAAAAGCACTAAATTCACGTCCCACGAGTTGTCCCTTTCAGTAAAATACGGTAGGTTGCTTAAATCGCTGTGAGTATTTCATGTGCAATTAGGGTCGTCAATTGGTTTGACTTTATTTTATTGCCTGCGATGAACACCATCAATTAAAAAATGGAGAAATTAAATGAAGCGTTTGGTTATTGTGATGATTTTACTAACGGTGGTGATCTTTTTTCTGTTGATTAGCAGCCAACCGCCATCGACATCACCTTCTTCGGCGGTTGATTTGACTCAAGAACGACCAATGGCTCCCGATTTTGAATTGTCAGATTTAAATGGCAACACGGTTTCACTCTCTTCTTTGCGTGGTAAAGTTGTCTTGGTTAACTTCTGGGCGACATGGTGTCCGCCGTGTCGCGAAGAGATCCCATCTATGGATCGTTTGTATCAATTGTTGCACAGCGAGGGAGTTGAGCTGTTAGCGATTAATGTCGAGGCTGATGGTCCTCAAACTGTGCCCAAGTTTATGCAGCGAGTTCCGTTTAGTTTTCCCGTTCTTTATGATGGCGATGGAACCGTTCAGAGGAAATTTGGTGTTTCTAAATACCCAGAAACATTTATCATTGATGCCGAAGGTGTTGTGCGTGAGAGGGTAATTGGGGCGCTTGATTGGAATAGTTCGCAGATGGTCACTTATCTTCGTTCGTTATATAAAGCTGGAAGGGTGCCAGTTGAATAGTTGACGCTCTGGTACGGTTTTGATAAGTTGATGTTCAATTTCATTTCAATTAAGGAGCAGGAAATGGCGAGCGTAAAAGATTCGTTTCGTGAGTATCTTTCTACTCATGGTCTTAAGGTTACCCGGCAGCGTGAGATTATTTTAGAGGAGTTTCTTAGCTCCCCCTCTCACCTTTCTGCTGAAGAACTTTATTTGCGGTTACGTAGTAATCATCCAAACATTGGCTATGCGACGGTTTACCGGACGATGAAAATTTTGGCGGAAAGTGGTATCGCCAGTGAACGTCATTTTGGTGATCGTCAAACGCGTTATGAGCCCAATATTAGTGAAGAGCATCACTATCACCTTATTTGTAATTCGTGCGGTAAAATTATTGAATTTGAAGATGCGAAAATCGAAGCTCTTTTTTTACAAACAGCCAAAGATCATGATTTTACCTTATCTCATCAACGGCTTGAGCTGTATGGGGTCTGTGTTGACTGTCAGCACAAGTAAATGAAACTCTCTGTATGGAGAACTGTGTGAACATAACAGCTATTATACCCGCTCGATATGGTTCGACCCGTTTTCCGGGAAAGCCCCTTGTTGATATCCATGGTCAAACGATGATTGAGCGCGTTTATCGACGCACGGCTCAATCGTCATTAATTGATCGAGTGATCGTTGCCACTGATGATGAAAGAATTGCCGCAGTAGTGACTGCTTTTGGTGGTGACGTGTGCATGACTTCGGATCAGCATGAAACGGGAACGGACCGCTTGGCTGAAGTTGCAGCGACATTAACGTCGGATTTAATTGTCAATGTTCAGGGTGATGAGCCGCTGATTGAACCGAGCATGATTGATCAGGCTATTGCACCATTGATTGATGACGCAACAATCGCTATGGGCACGTTGATGGTTGCGATTGAATCAGTTGAAGAGTTTTTAAGCCCGAATGCAGTAAAAGTGGTTACCGATCAACGCAATGCCGCGCTCTATTTCTCCCGTTCACCGATCCCTTGCGTTCGTGATTATGTTGATTCATTGCACGATAATTTTAGTGCAGTGAAGGCGTTTAAACATATCGGCTTATATGTCTATCGGCGTGAATTTTTATTGAAATATCCGACATTACCTGTAACACCTCTTGAGTCGATGGAAAAACTTGAACAGCTGCGCGCCCTTGAACATGGATATAAAATTCATGTCGCTGAAACGGCTCGACCTTCGCAGGGTGTTGATACCCCAGAGGATTTGGAAAAAGTTCGCTCAATTGTGGCAAAAATTGAAGGGATAAAGTGAGGAATATCTGGTGTTTCCTCTTTTCTTTTTAACCTGTTCAGTGTAGTGTTTCTCGCTTGTACGAAACACTCGAAACAGTAGATCTTTGATTTGCTGTTTTGTTGTGTTGATTTACCTATTTTGTATGAAAAATATTTGCGTATATGGCTAGTGTTAATTGTATTCTTGACTTAAAATTTTAAAGTTTTGCCTGGAGGCCGTTTAGATGAAAACTAAGTTTCTATTTGTTACCGGAGGAGTTGCATCTTCATTAGGGAAGGGACTCGCTGCAGCGTCAATCGGTGCTTTGATGGAAGCTCGGGGGCTACGTGTCTCTATGCAAAAGCTTGATCCTTATATTAATGTTGATCCGGGTACAATGAGTCCGTTTCAACATGGCGAAGTATTTGTCACCGATGATGGTGCTGAAACTGACCTCGATTTAGGTCACTATGAGCGTTACACCTCGGCACGGTTAACACGTAAGTCAAACTTCACCACGGGTCAAATTTACGATTCAGTTATTCGTAAAGAGCGCCGTGGTGATTACCTTGGTGGAACGGTTCAGGTCATTCCACATATTACCAATGAGATTAAAAGCAAAATTATCGATAATGCGCAAGATGTCGATTTAGCGATTGTTGAAGTTGGCGGTACCGTTGGCGATATTGAATCACTCCCTTTTTTGGAAGCGATACGGCAATTCCGTACAGATCTTGGCCATAGCAATGTTCTCTATGTTCACTTAACCTTGGTCCCTTATCTCGCGGCAGCAGGAGAGCTTAAAACTAAGCCAACACAACACAGTGTAAAAGATCTACGTCAAATTGGTATTCAACCTGATATCTTACTGTGCCGCTGTGATCGTGAAATTCCGCGCGATATGAAAAATAAAATTGCTCTGTTTTGCAACGTTCGCGAAGAGTCCGTCATTACGGCTCGCGATGTTGCATCAATTTATGAAGTTCCTGTTATTTATCACGAGCAAGGTCTCGATGAGCGCGTGGTTGAAGGGTTAGAGATTTGGACAAAAGCTCCTGATCTAACGGCGTGGAACGAAGTAATTCGGCGTGTTAAAGAGCCTCAATCTCAAACAACTATTGCCATTGTCGGCAAGTATGTTGAGTTGACTGAAAGCTATAAATCCCTTGCTGAAGCGTTGATTCATGGTGGTATCGGAAACGATTGTCGCGTCGACCTTAAGTATGTTGATTCTGAATCACTCGAACGGCATGGTATTGGCGAAACCTTTGATGATGTGGATGGAATCTTAGTCCCAGGCGGTTTTGGTGAGCGCGGTAGTGAGGGGAAAACTTCTGCCATTGGCTATGCTCGTGAAAATAATATTCCGTTTTTTGGCATCTGTCTTGGAATGCAAATGGCGGTTGTTGAGTTTGCTCGCAGTATCTGTAAACTTGAAGATGCTTATTCTGCGGAGTTTCGTGTTGAAGCAGAGAATCCAGTCATCCATATTATGGAAGATCAAAAAACAGTTACAGGTAAGGGTGGCACAATGCGCCTTGGTGCTTATGACTGCGAACTGGTCGAGGGCAGTCTTGCTTATCGAATTTATGGTAAGAAGAAAATTGCTGAGCGCCATCGCCACCGCTATGAATTTAACAACAGTTACCGCCAAGTTATGGTGGACGCTGGCTTGGAGATCTCAGGGATTAATCCTGAAAATGATTTAGTTGAGATCGTTGAGATCTCAGATCATGCGTGGTTCCTTGCTTGTCAGTTTCATCCAGAGTTCCGTTCTCGGCCAATGGCTCCACACCCATTGTTTGAGTCTTTTGTTGGTGCCTGTATGAAACAAGCGCAGAGGTCAAAATGATTTCAGAAGTGAGTGTTGGTAATGCAAAATTTGGCGGGCAGCACCCTTTTTCGTTGATCGCTGGCCCGTGCGTTCTTGAAGACCTTGATACCACGTGTCGTATTGCTGAGTTTCTTAAGAAACTCACTGACGAACTTGGTATCGGATTTATCTTTAAAGCTTCATACGATAAGGCGAATCGAACATCAGTTGATTCATTTCGAGGCCCAGGCCTCGATGCCGGACTTGAGATGCTGGCCCATATCAAAGAGCAATTTCAGGTTCCCGTAGTTTCCGATGTCCATGATGTGACTCAGGTTGAAGCTGCCGCTCAGGTTCTTGATGTTTTGCAAATTCCTGCTTTTTTATGCCGCCAAACAGATCTTTTGGTTGCCGCAGGGCGCAGCGGTAAAGTGGTGAATATTAAAAAAGGTCAGTTCCAAGCACCGTGGGATATGAAACACGCCATCGGTAAAGTGGTCTCCACTGAAAATCAGCAGGTGATTTTGACTGAACGCGGTACCACCTTCGGTTATAATAATCTTGTTGTCGATATGCGCTCCTTTGGGATTATGCGCGAACTGGGCTATCCTGTTGTTTTTGATGCCACCCATGCGGTTCAATTGCCTGGTGGTGCGGATGGCTGTTCCGCTGGGCAAAGAGAGTATGTTGCCTCACTATCTCGCGCCGCTGTGGCTTCAGTGATTGATGGACTTTTTCTTGAAGTTCATGAAGATCCTGAGTGCGCACGCTGCGACGGACCAAATTCACTTTATTTAAAAGATCTCAAATCAATGTTGCAACCCCTACTAGAGATCGATGCGGTGGTGAAGGGACTATGAGCTCAAAAAACGAAGTTTTAGAGAGTGCACGCAAGACGTTGACCATAGAAGCGGATGCCGTCATAGCATTACGTGATCGAATTGATGATTCCTTTTATCGTGCTGTTGAGATGATTAGTGGCTGTTCGGGTCGTCTGGTTATCACCGGCATGGGTAAGTCGGGACTGATCTGTCAAAAAATAACATCGACCATGGCATCAACAGGGACACCGTCATTCTTTCTTCATCCAGCCGAAGGGATTCATGGCGACCTAGGGATGTTGATGAAGGGTGATGTGGTTATTGCCGTATCCAATTCAGGTGAAACGGAGGAGATTGTTCGTATTCTTCCCGTTATTAAACGGATGGGGCTTCAATTAATCTCAATGAGCGGCAATCCTGAAAGTACCTTGGCTCGAGCTGGCGATGTCTCACTTGATGTGTCGGTTGCTCAAGAGGCTTGTCCCCTTGGTCTTGCTCCAACTGCGAGTACAACCGTTACTCTTGCCATGGGTGATGCCCTATCGGTAGCGTTGCTGGAAAAGAAAAAATTTCGCGCTGAAGATTTTGCCCTATTTCATCCAGGTGGAGCATTGGGTAAGCGTTTATTACTCCGTGTTGAAGATCTGATGCACCAAGAGGATGAGATTCCGTTGGTTTCACAGCAGACAACGGTTAAAGAGGCACTGTTTGAAATTACCGATAAAAAACTGGGAATTACAGGAGTTGTTGATCGCTCTAATGGCCTTGTTGGTGTTTTTACTGATGGTGATTTACGCCGCTGTTTAGAGGGCGATGTCGATTCTTTGCAACTCTCTATTGTTGAGGTGATGAGTCGTCATCCAAAGCGGGTTTTACGACATAATCTTGCGGCAAAAGCAGTCAAGTTAATGGAAGAGTTTTCGGTGACATCGCTGTTTGTTTTTGAACGTGAAGAGGATTCTGCCCCCATTGGCATTGTCCACCTTCATGACCTTCTCAAGGCGGGTGTGGTATGAAAAAAAAATCGATAGAGAATATCAAGTTACTATTACTTGATGTCGACGGAATCTTAACCGATGGTCGTATTATTTATGATAATAACGGCATTGAGAGTAAAGCGTTCCATGTCCGTGACGGCCATGGTTTGAAAATGCTCCAACGTGCGGGCTTTAAAGTAGGCATTATTACCGGGCGTGAATCCAATGTTGTCGCCCATCGCGCTAAAGAATTAGGGATCGAATTCGTCTATCAAGGGGCGAAAAATAAGATGATTCCGTATGAAGAAATTCTTGCTAAAACTGGTCTAGAAGATAGCCAGGTGGCTTATGCGGGTGACGATCTTATCGATTTACCTGTTTTGCGTCGGGTCGGTTGTTCCTTTACTGTTGCCGATGCCGTCAGTGATATTAAGCCTTATGTCGATTATATTACGACTTTGGCGGGTGGTTGTGGTGCCGTTCGTGAGATTTGTGATTTGCTGTTACGTCAATCGGGGCAGTGGGATGAAGTCACCAGTCGATATTTTTAATGTTATCAGTGCTTTTAACACGATTAAGTTGTCTTCGGTTGTCCTATGATAAGTAGAGAACGCTTGCGCTACGTATTGATCTCGGTCGTGATTGTTTTTTGTTCAGTGTTGATCGTGCGTGTCGTCTTTTATGATAGGGCACCTACACCCGCCGATGTGATTGAAGGAATTGTCGTTGAAGCTGATGTTGCTTTGCGTGAATTCAGTTATACTGAAACAGAGGCTGGCGTCGCTCAATGGACGCTTAATGCTGATTCCGCTGAACACGATTTTAGCGAAGATGTCACCATTATGAAAAATGTTCGTTTGGACGTTTTTAATCAAGGTGAAGCTGGTGACGTTCATTTAACGGCTAAAACAGGCCGTGCGAATCTAAGTACACGTGATGTAACCGTTCGTGGTAGTGTGATTATAACAACTGGAAATGGTTACCAGTTTGAAAGCGAGTCGGTTACTTTTCATGGACAAGCGTCTGATGACGGTGTTGTCGTGTCGGATGAATCTGTGAGGATTACTTCACAACAGCTTGACATTAGCGGTCGTGGTCTCGAGATCGACCTTGCTCACGGAACATTTCTTATTAAGGAAGATGTGACAGCCGTTTATTTACCGCAACCTGTTAAGAGGGAGCAATAGTGCGTATACTATTTGTAACACTTTTAATGTTTATAGCATCTTGGTCCTACGCAACTGAGCCTGAGATGAGCCATGATAGTGGTCAACCTGTGAAAATCACTTCTGAGCAACTTGAAGCGGATGATCAGGCGGGTGTTTTTGTCTTTAAGGGTGATGTTCAAGCTCAACAGGGCGAAGTCTTCATCTATGCACAAACGATGACTGTGTCCTATATTAAGGGTGAAAAACGTCAGATAGAAACTGTGATTGCTGAAGGTGATGTTCGTATTGTTCAACTAGATCGCATTGCAACGGGTGGCAAGGCGATCTTTTATCATCAAGAAGGTCGTATCATTTTGTCAGAAAAACCTCGTGTTGTTCAGGGTGATAACACCGTTGAGGGCGAGCGAATTATTGTTTATTTGAATGACAATCGAAGTATTGTTGAAGGCAGTAGTAAGCGTCGAGTGAAGGCTGTATTCATCCCTGGTGAGGAAACGAAGTGAGCCAACACGTCCTCAATGCAAAAGGGCTACAGAAATCCTATAAAGGGCGACGTGTCGTTCAGGGTGTAGACCTGTGTGTTGAATCTGGACAGGTTGTTGGTTTGCTGGGGCCGAATGGTGCAGGTAAAACGACCTCTTTTTACATGATGGTTGGTTTGGTAAAGCCAGAAGTTGGTGCTGTTTATCTCGATGAACAAGAGGTTACCAAGTGGCCGATGTATCAGCGCGCCGCGGCTGGTGTTGCTTACTTACCTCAAGAATCATCGGTGTTTCGTAAGCTAACCGTAGAGCAAAATTTGCTTGCGATTCTTGAATATCATGTTGCTGATGCGAAACAGCGTCAACAGCGCTTAACTGAATTGTTAGATGATTTTCGTTTAGGGCATGTAGCGAAATCTCCTGGTTATGCTTTATCAGGTGGAGAACGACGGCGTACTGAAATTGCGCGCGCTTTGGTCATTGATCCCCGATTTATTTTACTTGATGAACCCTTTGCAGGTATTGACCCTTTGGCGGTGATAGATATTCAAAATATTATCGTTGAGTTAAAGGGACGCGGAATTGGGGTCTTGATCTCTGATCACAATGTTCGTGAGACACTCGGGGTCTGTGATAGTGCGTATATTCTTAATAATGGTGAAATATTAGAGCAGGGAACGCCAGAAGACATTATTCAAAGTTCTGTTGCCCGTGAAATTTATCTTGGGGAAGATTTCCGACTATAAAAAAAATGGTGAACGTAATAGACTAATTAGAGTTCACCGTAAACGTCACGATTATAAACTTATTTGGTAGGGTCTTGGATGGCACTGGAATTACGCCAACAACTTAAATTAACTCAGCAATTGGTGATGACACCACAGCTGCAACAAGCGATTAAGTTATTGCAACTGTCTCGTGTTGAGCTAGAAGATGTTGTCAATCAAGAGCTTGAGGAAAATCCGATACTCGAAGAAACACCACCTGATGATGAAGTGCGTCAAACAGAACCTGATGCTTCACCTGAAGCAGAAGTAGTTTTAGCTTCGGACAGTGAAAAAACGCAAGAGGTTACTGAAGCTGACGGTCTGGCGCAAATAGATGACTGGCAAACCTATTTACAGGGGTTTTCTCAAGGTGGTTCAGCGAGTGAAAACTACAGTGATGATGACCAGCCTTCTTACGAGAATTTGCTGACACCTAAAGATACGTTGGCCGACCATTTAATGTGGCAGCTAAATGTTTCGTCCCTTGATGAGTACCAAAAAGAGATTGCAGCAGTCATTATTGGCAATATTAACGACGAAGGTTACTTAGTTGCCGAATTAGATGATGTGATGGAACAAACTGGCGCGGAGATGGGTGCCATTGAAAATGTTATATCAGAAGTTCAGAAATTTGACCCCGCAGGGATCGCTGCACGAACACTGCAGGAATGCTTAGCGTTGCAAATGGAATTTCTCGGTTTAAAAGATTCCCTTTCCTATCAATTGATCACAGATTATTCCAAAGAATTAGAAGAACGACGCTATTCGAATATCGCCAAACAATGTAAGGTAAATGTTGATGACGTATTCGATGCCACACGTTTTTTAGCAACTCTTGATCCTCGGCCCGGCAGCAAATATACAGAATCTGATGTGCAGTATATTACCCCAGATATCTTTGTGCGTAAGATGGATGGCGAGTATGTGGTTTCGCTCAATGAAGATGGTCTAGCGAACTTACGCATTAGTTCTTATTATTCAAATGCGCTTTCGGGTAAAAAGGTTGACTCTGAAACCAGTGAATATATTCAAGAAAAAATGCGTGGCGCGATGTGGCTTATTAAGAGCATCCATCAACGGCAACGTACTATTTTTAAAGTGACTGAAAGTATCGTCAAGTTTCAACGCGAGTTTTTTGATCATGGGATCAGTTATTTAAAGCCATTGGTCTTGCGTGATGTTGCGGATGATATTGAGATGCACGAATCGACGATCAGTCGCGTTACCACCAATAAATACGTTCAGACTTCTCAGGGATTGTTAGAACTTAAGTTCTTTTTTAATAGTGGGATCGGCACGACCGGTGGTGATTCGATTGCTTCGGAAAGTGTAAAAAACAGAATTAAGGAAATAATAGCTGAAGAAAATGAAAAAAAGCCTTATTCTGATCAGAAGATTGTTGATATGCTTCAGGATTGTGGAATTGATATTGCTCGACGTACGGTAACAAAATATAGAGAGATGTTGGGAATTGGATCATCGACAGCCCGCAAGCGTCTTTTTTAATCGTCCGTATTTAACCCAAAAGGAGACTCCATGAATATTTCTGTTTCATTTCGTCATATGGATACGAGTGAGCCTGTCCGTACCTATGTAGAAGAAAAACTAGCGCGTCTGACAAAATATATTGAAGAACCCATTGATGCTCAGGTGAGTTTGAACGTCGAGAAAAAAATTCGTCACAAAACAGTGGTTACTTTGGTCGCTAAAGGGGTGACGATTAAAGCCTCTGCTGAAGTGATTGATGATATGTATGCCGCGATTGATGCTGTTGTCGATAAACTTGAGCGTCAACTTAAGCGCTATAAAGAAAAATTGAAGAGTCATACTTCGCGCAAAGGTAAAGAGAGAAACATTACCAAAACCATCTTTGAAGCGGCGAGTGTTGACGTTGAAGATGTTGATCCTCAAGTGATTCGTTCACATAGCTTTTCGCTCAAGCCAATGTCGGTTGATGAAGCGGTTATGCAAATGGATTTATTGCATAAAGACTTTTTAGTCTTCAGCGATGATACGACCGACCAAGTCAATGTCATTTACCGTCGTAAAGATGGTAACTATGGTTTGATTGTTCCAGAAGGCTAACCTTATAAATGTCAGCGTGGAGACTCGTTCTCCACGCTGTTTTAAGATCGAATCACTATGAATATTGTTGAACTGTTAAATTCTGAATCTGTTGAGGCTGAAATTAAGTCGACAACAAAAGATAATGTGTTAGCTGAAATGACGGATGTGCTGTTGCGTTCAGCACCAGGTCTGAATCGTAATGAGGTGCTGACTGTATTACGTGAACGTGAGCGTCTGGGTAGTACGGGAATTGGCGAAGGCGTTGCGATTCCACACGGTAAACTCAAAGATATTGATCAGCTAATCCTCTCTTTTGGCCGCAGTAAGGCTGGTGTTGACTTTGATTCAATGGACGGCAAACCCGCCCATCTGTTTTTTCTGTTACTCGCACCAGAAGATTCGATCAGTATCCACTTGAAGACGTTAGCGCGAATCTCGAAGCTTTTAAAAGATCAGGATGTTCGTGAACAGCTTCTCACCGCTGGCACAGCAGATGATATTTATAAGATTATTCAAGAAAAAGAATCCGTTTAGTCGCCTGTTAATTGTGAGGCCTTCAACACTGATTGGTGGTAGATATGGCTCAGTTAAGTGTTAGAGAATTACTGGAAGAGCAAGATACTGGGCTTGACCTTGAAATTCTTTCTGGTACAGCGGGGCTCGAAAAGACGATTGAATCACACCGGATTCAGAAGCCCGGCTTAGCATTAGCGGGTCATTTGAGTTATCTTCATCCAACTCGATTACAGATTCTTGGTTCAACGGAACTTAGTTACCTTGAAGGGTTAGATCCGTACGTTGCTGCCGAAAATGTTGAACGACTCTGCAAACTCGGCTTTTCTTGTTTCATTGTTACCAAGGGACAAACTCCCCCACCTGTCTTAATTGAAAAAACATCTAAGTACGATATCCCAATTTTAAGAACTCAAATGCAGAGTTCTGCTTTTATCTCCCTAATTAGTAAATTTCTTGAAGAGCGACTTTTGCCAGCAACAACGGTTCATGGTGTTTTAGTCGATGTTTTTGGTGTCGGTGTTTTACTTATCGGTAAAAGTGGTATTGGTAAAAGCGAGTGTGCTCTGGATCTTGTTTTACGCGGCCATCGTCTTGTTGCAGATGACGTGGTGAAAGTTCGGACAAAACTTCCTGCTGTCTTGTTTGGTGAAGGCAGTGATCTGTTGCATTACCATATGGAGATCCGCGGGCTTGGAATTATTAATATCAAGCACTTGTTTGGGGTTTCTGCTATTCGCGAACGGAAAAAAATTGATGTGACGATTGAGTTGTTAAAATGGGAAGATGGAGCAAATTATGATCGTCTTGGTCTTGACGAGCAACATTACGAATTGCTCGGAATTAAAATTCCACTGCTTAAAATTCCCGTTTGTCCGGGGCGCAATATTTCGTCAATTTTAGAGGTCGCTGCACGGAACCAGTTATTGAAAGAGATGGGTTATAACAGTGCGCGTGAGTTCCAAGATCGACTTGAAAAGAGGATGGCTGAAGTGGCTCGACTTCGCTCTCATGTAATCATTGGCGATGATCTGGAGTAAATAGTGCGTTTTATTGTTATTACGGGATTATCAGGCTC
>MAXR01000075.1:33862-36634 GCA_001751155.1 Desulfuromonadales bacterium C00003068
TGTCTCTTTTGCCGCAATTATTAGAACAAAAAGATTTCAAAGCACTTGCCGGCCAAGGTATTGCACTGGTGGTGGATGCTAGAAATCCCGGTTTTATCTCAACCAATTTGTCCGTTTTTGATGTTGTGGGTGCGGCTGGACATCAGCTTGAAATTTATTACTTTGATGCGACGGATGATGCTTTAATTCGACGCTATTCCACGACACGTCGTCGCCATCCTCTCGCTTCATACAGTAATATCGCATCAGCCATTGCCAGTGAAAGGGTGATGCTTCATCATTTTCGTGACGCTTCAACCGTGGTGTTCGATACCACCGAGTTATCGGTCCACCAGCTCAAAGCCAGTGTCCTCTTGCAACTGAACGGTTCAAGTGAAAACTCAGTTCCCCTTACCGTTCGGTTACAATCTTTTGGTTTTCGTTATGGTGTTCCTTTAGAATCTGATTTGGTCATTGATGTCCGCTTTTTGCCCAATCCGCACTATATCGAATCGTTACGCCCGTTATGTGGTCAGGATCAACCTGTTAGCGATTATGTTTTAGGCCAGCCAGTTTGTCAGGAGTTTCTGGATAAAACCGCTTCGTGGCTCGATTTTCTATTGCCGCAGTACCGTCTTGAGGGGAAAAGTTATTTGACTGTTTCAATCGGCTGTACAGGGGGACATCACCGCAGTGTCGCAATCGTTGAAGCACTTTATTCAATGATTATAGAAACCAATAATGTTAAACGATTCCATCGCGACCTAGTAAAGGAGGAGGGATGATCGGACTGATTCTTGTGACTCATGCCGGACTTGCTGCGGAACTTCTAAGGGCTGCCGAAACCATTGTTGGCCCCATCTGTCATGTGCAGTGTCATGCTGTTGATCGAGGTGTCGATATTGAGGCCTTTTATACGGAGTTACAGGACTCGGTGCATCACGTTAATGTTGGCGGCGATGGGGTGTTAATTATGACCGATATGTTTGGTGGCACCCCGTCGAATATTAGTTCCCGTCTGCTAAAGAAAGATCACGTTGAAGTGATCAATGGTGTCAATTTACCTATGCTTATTAAGTTTTCTAGCAGCCGAGATACCATGAATCTAGGGGCTCTTGCCATATTTTTAAAAAGCTATGGCCAGAAAAATATTATTATGACTAGTGAAATTCTTCAAGGAGTGGGGGGGTAATGTCACTCGTCTTGGTTCGTGTTGATAATCGATTAATTCATGGACAGGTGCTTGAAGCGTGGCTTCCTCATGTTCAAGCAGATTCTATTATTGTTGTTGACGATGAGATCGCTAATGATTCTTTTCGTAAGCTGTTGATGCTTGCTGTGGTTCCTAAAACTGTTCGCGTTGATGTCTATAACCACCAACAGTTTGAGGGTGTTCCCTGTTCACCGCTCAGCAGTGATGCCAAGGTATTGGTGCTCTTTGCAACCCCAGCGGATGCGTTAAAAGCCTATCGTGGTGGATTTCATTTTTCGACTTTAAATTTGGGTAATATGCATGTTGGCCCGCAAAAATGTTGTATTTCACAAACCCTCTATGCAGATTGTGACGATCTTGACGATCTCGAACAGCTTGCAGAATTAGGGGTCGATATCTGTGCTCAATGTATTCCAACTGATCGTAAGTTACACTGGGATTGTCATTGTCGAGAATTAAGGGCGTAGTATGGTCACAACTCAATGGATGATGATTGTTGTTGTGTCGATCCTGTCGGGTTTAGATCGTACAGCGTTGGCACAAACCATGTTGTCACGTCCGTTGGTCTGCGCATCTCTTGCTGGTTATGTGTTGGGAATCTTTGTTCCTGCTTTGCAAATTGGTATCATGCTTGAGTTGCTATGGTTAATGCGTTTACCCGTTGGTGCCACGATTGCCCCTGATGACACGCAAGCTGCTATTGGTGCTGTGGTTCTCGTAAAATTGTTTGCCCCTCAGATTTCCGACCATCTTTACGCATTTATTATTTTCATTGTTGTCCTTGTTGTGATTCTTGCCGAAGTTGGGAAATGTTGGGATGTGTGGGCAAGGCATCTGAATGAGCGTTTGTTTTCTAATGCGGTCAGAGGTCTCGAACGTTCGAGTACTCGTCCATTGGTGATCAATCATTATGCAGGATTGGTTGTTTTCTCCTGCGCTGCGCTGTTATCGCTGCTGTTTATTGTTGCAGGGGGGAGTGGGGCACTTTGGGTAGGAATGAAATATATGTCGACTTTGTTGTCTGTATTTCCTGTCCATGAAAAAGGACTTGTTGCAATTTTTCCTCTGGTAGGGATCGCCTCAATATTGGTGGTGATGCAAGTTAAGCATACTGTATCGTTATTTGTTGGCGGTTTTTGTTTGACGTTTCTGCTGTTAGAAGTTTTGTGATGGATAAAGTGCCCAACACTCCTATAACAAAGTGGCGACTAATTTGTTTGTCGTGTCGTTGCCTTTTTTTGCAATCGAGTTGGAACTATAAACAGTTTCAAGGACTTGGTTGGTGTGTGGCTTTGCTGCCAGGCTTAACCTTGCTATATGGAAAAGAACGTGTACCACAAGCCCTTCAAGGTTATTTGAAATATTTCAATACCAACACTTTTTTGGCACCAACCATTGCGGCTGCAACGCTCTCTATTGAGGCTGCAACATGCCGTGACGAGCAAGTGACAATCGATGGCCACTCGTATCCTGATGTGGTGATGGCCCCTGTTGCTGCGGTTGGTGATGCGTTGTTTTGGGGTGGTATTCGGCCTCTTCTTTCTGTTGTTGCGGTGTGTTTTGCAGTGTATGGTTATTGG
>MAXR01000076.1 GCA_001751155.1 Desulfuromonadales bacterium C00003068
GCCACGAAGAGATCCACGAAGACTGGGATGCTTCGCCACATGCGCGCTCAATCTATGGTACGGGTCGTGCTGCGGCAACCATGATTACAGCGATGAAAAATGGTTTCATGGCGTGGGAATACTCTGGTGTTAAAACAGTTAAGGATGTTCGCGTTGAGCATTTAATGGGTTGCATGAAATGCCACCTACCTCAACTCGCTGACGCAACTGACGATGTTGCCGTTGAGCTTGCTGAGACACTCATGACTTGGTATGGCGCTGCAAAAACAGCCCTTAAAGATCCTAGCGACAAAAAAGCTGTGGCCACTCGTGACCACAATCAAGAAATTTTGACCAACCTCAACATCAACTGCTTGGTATGTCACAACCGTATGGCAATCACTCACAAGTGGACCGATGGTTATCCTCAACACGATACCGTGTACGGATACAACAACGGTGAGCACGAAGATGATACTTTCGACAAAATGAAAGTAAGTCCTATCATGGACGAGTCGATCTTCTGTGGTCAGTGTCACGGTATGGGTCCAAACCTTGAGCTAGAAAACCCAACTCAGTGCGCTACAGCTTATGGTAGCTACATGTGGGCATACAAGGCTGAAGGCGGCATGGAAACATGTCAAGAGTGTCACATGGAGAAAAGTGGTCTCGGCCACAAGATCCTCAGCTACAGTGACGAGACAATGGCAGAGATGGCTGTTGACTTCCACGTTGAGGGCTATGTATCACAATGGCTCGACGGCAGCACATTGAAGCCAAAAGCTGTTATTAAAGTCAAGATGGTGAACCGCACAGGCCACGCAATCCCTGATGGCTGACCGACCCCTAACCGACTGGTTCTGTCGGTAAAAGCGGAAACTGAAGAAGATGATGAGTTATTTGAAGAAGAAGTAATCTACATGCCAACACCTAAATTGATGGCACGTGGCAACAACATGGGTCGTGGTCCCTACGAGAAGAGTTCAATCCTCGAAGATACAGGCCTCGCTCCAGGTAAAGAAGTAGAAGAGCGTTTTGACATTTTCTACCCTGTTATTGAGGGTGACGATGGCAAACAAGTTGCTGAAGAGCGCGAGATGGACGTAACTGTTGAGCTCTGGTACAAGCCTTTCGGTACCATGTCAGGTGCAGTACTATGGCGCGAGTGGGAAGAGACAATTAGCCTTGATAAAAAAGCTAAGGCGACCACCTACCGTTCAGGTAACGCAAAGTAACACGCTCCACTAAGTACGCTAAAAAGGGACAGTCTGAAAAGACTGTCCCTTTTTTTATGCCCCATTTGGATAATAAATTTGACACGATTAAAACAAGCGTTTAAATTGCGCGTATGAATTATCTCGAGCTACCATGCTACACAAAAACACAACTAAAGATCATCGACACCGCAGAGCACCTGTTTGCCTGTCATGGCATTCACTCCACAACACTACGTATGATCACCAGCGCTGCCAAGGTGAATCTCGCAGCGGTGAACTACCACTTTGGTAACAAAGAAAAGCTGATTCAAGCGGTTCTCTTACGGAATTTAATCCCCCTCAATAATGAACGCCAACAGCAACTTGATCGCGTCTTACACGAGGCAGAAATAAAGTGTCAACCGGCGAATACCAAACAGATACTTCACTCCTTCATTATGCCAACGATCCTTTTTGCCAGAAGAAATGTAGCGTGCAAAGACTTCATGACCATCGTTGCCACCTTGATGATTAATCCAAACAACGAATTCCGCCAACTTTTTAACTCTCTTATGACTCCGTTGCTAAATCAACTGGTTCAAGCATTATCAGCCACCCTCCCCAACATTTCACCGAGCACCCTGAATCTACGCTTACAATTCACAATTGGCGCCATGATCTTTTCGATGCGCGAAATTGATATCCCGCTAACAGATCAACATCTTGATACCGATATTAATCTGTTGATCACAGAGATCACATCGTTTGCTAGTACGGGAATGGAACAACCATGAAATTCGGACTATTAATCATCATATCAACATTACTGCTCTGTGGTTGCGGTTCATTAACCACCAAGGGATCAATTGATCATGCTGACATCTCAACATCTCCTTACCGAAATCTCCAACAGGAACAACTCGGTAACAAGGAGCTGTGGTGGCATCAATTTAACGACCCACAACTCAATAATTTAATTGAGCAACTGTTTCGATCCAATATGACGCTACGCGTTGCGGATGCACGGTTAAAAGAAGCGCGGGCGAATCTGCAGATAAGTAACTCAGAATTACTGCCGTGGCTCAATATCAATGGCAGTGCAGAACGCAAACGAACACCAAGCACTTTAAGCGATGCCACGGGTAACAACCATACCCTACAGGCGATTATGGGTTATGAGATAGACCTGTGGAATAAACTTGGTTCTCAACGCGATGCAGCACAGTCTTTACTCCAATTCAGTGACGCCGAAGTAGATGGGCTATATCTCAGCTTAACCGCTCAATTTACCACTCTTTATTTCTCCTACCAGCAGCAACAACAGCACTATGAAATTGTTAAAAGACAGTTGGCGTTACGGAAAAAATATCTTAAATTTATCCGCACTCGCTATCAACAGGGACTTGAACAATCACGCCAGATTTATACAGCTGAACAGGCTGCTGATTTAGCCATGAATGAAGTTCAAATCCTCGAAATACAGCTCAACAGCAGCGAACACGCCATGGCACTACTATTAGGAATCCGTCGCCATAAATTGACCATAAAAGCACCCACACCTATCAATACTGTCAGGATTGAACAGAATATCGGCATACCGGCGGATCTCATTCTGCGCCGACCTGATGTCGTTTCAGCGTGGAACAAATTTTATGCGGCGGATGGCCAACGTGCTGCAGCGATTGCAGAGCGTCTGCCAACCATCTCACTGCAAGCCAGTATGGGTCTTTTGCACAACACTCTTGGATCAACCACAATCAACGATCTTTTTTGGTCTCTCGCTGCTAACGCACTCCAGCCTATTATCGACGGAGGTAAGCGCCGTGCAGTGATCAATAAAAATGAGGCGATTGTCGAGCAACGCCAGTATGAAGCACTTCATACTCTGCTTACTGCAGTGTATGAAGTGGAGGATCTGCTTGATAAAATTTCAGGAACTGAAGCAATGGTGGCCCAGCTTAAACACCGACATCAGCAGACAACAGAAAATGAGCGCCATGTTGAGCATCAATATCAACGGGGACTCGAAAGCGCACTCCATCTACTCGAGGCGAGCGACGCCGCGATGAGTGCCGAACGTCAACTGATCACAATAAAACATCAACAACTGGAACAAAACATTCAGCTTACCCGTGCCGTAGGTGGAGACTGGATGTCACGAGTACGCACTAAAAAGGAGGCTTTATGAGCCGCACAGCATCAAACAACACACTCACCCAAAAGTGGCTGCCCCTTATCGTACTGATCGCTGCTTTGGTTATTACCATTGCCCTAATTCGTAGCCGTCACGCACCAACGAAGCACCCGTTTGTCGACCGTGGCACCTTAGTTGAAGGACAACAGGTGGTGGCGCAAAATATCCCTTTACGCATCAAGGCAACGGGAACAGTGCAACCACGGCAACAACTGCGACTTTCACCTCAAGTGGGCGGTAACGTGATCTCACTTCATCCACAACTTAGAATCGGTGGACAAATCAATGCGGGCGAGTTGCTCCTTTCAATAGATCCACGCGATTACGTGTTAGCGCGCAACAAAGCACAAAATGTACTGAGCAGCGCACGGTTGCAATTTGAACAAGTGACAAATCAAGCTGAGGTGGCAAAAAGTGAATGGCTGTCGATCAACGGCGACCTGCCTCAACCGCCCTTGGCAGCCTACACACCACAGCTTAAACAAGCACAAGCTGGGGTAAAAGCAGCTAAAGCTGATGTGGAACAAGCCGAACTCAACCTGAACAGAACAAAACTCTACGCGCTCTATGATTGCCGCGTGGTCAGTGAAAATGTTGATTTAGGCCAGAATTTGATGGCTGGAGCAGAGATCGCTCTGCTCATTGGTACCAAACAGGCCGAAGTTATCGTCCCGATACCGATTGATGAGTTACCGTGGCTCAAGATCGACAAGAGTACAAAGGGTGACATGAATCAATCCACGGCAACGGTCAGCATCACCACCAAAGGTAAACAATTCTCGTGGCCAGCTACGTTTGATCGCACCCTCGCCAATGTCGATGAACATGGCCGTATGAGTCGCGTCATTGTTACCGTCAACAGCCCCTACTCCACCCACAAACAATTGCCATTACAAATGGGGATGTTCGTTGATGTGGAGTTAGATGGCATCACGCTGGAACAGATGTTCTCACTGCCGCGCAGTGCATTACGCGACGAAAGCACTCTATGGTTAGCTGATAAACAACAACGGTTGCAGATACAACCCATTACTGTCATACGCAAAGAACAACAACGGATATTAGTCACAGGTTTATCGACGGATGATTATGTCATCACCTCGGCCATTAGTGGTGCAGCGAACGGCATGAAATTACGATTCATATCACAAGAACACACAGCAGGGGTACCGCAGTGAAAAGTGCCATAAGCTGGATGATCAAAAACCATGTGGCCGCCAACCTGTTGATGTTGACTTTTGTGCTGGGTGGTTTAGTGATGGGAAGTTCCCTCAAACAAGAGGTGTTCCCTGAAGTGAGCCTTGACATGATCTCCGTTGCGGTGGTGTATCCTGGTGCAGGCCCCGAAGAGGTTGAAGAGGGCATTCTTCTTAAAATTGAAGATAACCTCACTGAGATCGATGGCATCAAACAGATTAAATCCAGTGCTGTTGAAGGACTTGGAACGGTACAAGCGGAACTACGTAGTGGCGAAGATCCAGATCGAATTTTACAAGAGATTAAAAGCGCCGTTGATCGCATCACCACAATCCCCGAAGATGCCGAAGAACCCATTATCACCAAGGTGTTAAACCGTCGAGAAGTGATTTCATTGGTTATCTATGGTGACGCACCAGAACGTAGTCTGCGTGAACATGCGGAAACCATTCGCGATGAGTTACAATTGCTTGACGATATTACTCAGGTTGATTTAAGCGGGGTGCGACCCTACGAGATATCAATTGAGGTCGATGAAAACACCCTGCGCCGCTACAACTTAACGTTAGAAAAAATTGCTAGCCGTGTTCGTGCGGCGTCCATCGATCTCCCTGGTGGCTCGATTAAAGCCTCAGAAGGTGAAATTTTACTGCGCACCGTGGAACGACGGCGTGACCAAATTGGCTACGAAGAGATCGTTGTTCTGAGTCAAGCCGATGGCAGCCAAATTCGCCTTGGTGACATTGCAACGGTAAAAGATACCTTCGCCGAAACCGATGAGCACGCTCAATTCGATGGCCAACCTGCGGCAATGATACGCGTTTATCGGGTGTCGGATCAAAAACCAACAGAGATTTCCGTCGCCGTACAACGCTACGTTCAAAGCAAACGAAAAAGTCTACCAACAACACTGCACCTTGCCGCATGGAACGACACCTCAGAGCTGTTAGACAGCCGGATGAATCTCCTCACTAAGAACGCATGGTTAGGCCTTATTCTGGTGTTTCTTATCCTCGGCTTGTTTCTCGAAATCCGCCTCGCTTTATGGGTAATGTTAGGGATCCCCATCTCATTCTTGGGTGCTATTTTTATGGCCCCAGCGCTCGGTGTTTCCATCAACATGATCTCGCTGTTTGCCTTCATCATGGCCCT
>MAXR01000077.1:0-1946 GCA_001751155.1 Desulfuromonadales bacterium C00003068
ACCACTGATGACGCTATTCAGGTTATTTGAATTTATCTCCCAGGGCCGCGAAGGGGGAGTGTCCCAGAGAGGGGCGGTCCACTTGGGCGGCGGGTCCTTCTGCGCCGCGATCCTCCTGCACCCCGCGGGTATGCTCATGATCGTGGCAGTAGATGCAGAGCAGTTCCCAGTTGCTGCCGTCGGGGGGATTGTTGTCGTGGTTATGGTCGATGTGGTGCACGGTGAGTTCGCGGAGTTTTTTCCCCTCGAATTCACGGGTGCAGCGGCCGCACACCAGAGGGAAAAGTTTCAGGGCCTGTTCCCGGTATCCTGCCTGGCGCGTCTGTTGCTCCTGGCGCATTTCGGCGACCAGGCGTTCCCGTTTTTCGACATCCTGGTTGTTTTTTGAATCAGTCATGGGGTCCTCTTGAGGCGTTTGCTTTTCTTGTGATGGCCGAAAAATGGCCTGCATTGTTGGGATTTGAGCCTGTAACTTAAATACGCAGTCTTTGAGCCATAAACAACTAATCTTCTTTGGGACCGGTTTTCACGTCAAGGTTATCACGATATTTAAGCTGCATGCCTTTAAGAAAATTACGTAGGACCTGATCCTGGCAGTCGCGATATTGTTTATGTCCCGGCCTACGGAAAAAGGCGCTCAATTCGTGTTTGCTTAGGCAAAATTCAGCCAATCCGAGAATTCCCAACACATCTTCGGCTTTCAAGTTTAAGGCGATTTTTAACTTCATGAAAATAATGTTGTTGTTGAGGCGCGTCTCGGGTGCGGGCAGCGGCCCTTCCCTTTTGCCCCGCTTGTCGATAATCAAACCGTTGAGAAAAATTGCTAGCTGGCGATCACGGCACTTCTCATATCCTGGGTCTTCTTCTCTCTTTAGCCAAGCGCTGACCTGTTCTCGTGTTACCTGCTGCCCGGCGACGGCAAAGAGATCAATCATTTTCGAATCGTTAAAATCAAAGATGTAGCGAATACGACGCATGATGTCGTTGTTTGTCATGGGATTGCCTTGATGTAATTAGATCGTTAAGTGTGCCGCCTGAAAGGGGGCTCAGCAAGTCAGCCTGGACGGAAACTACTATCGCTGATAGTGCCTCAAATTCGCCGCCGTAGCAATGGCAGACTTCGCTAAGTATACGCTTTTCGAAAGAGCCGTTCCATTTTCTCGGATGTATATTGTGCTGAAAACAGCCAACCGTTTTGCTTGATACAAACAGGGGAGTTCTTATTTCAAAACCGCCCACTAATTCTGACAGGGATTTTCGCAGTGTACCGGTTTGCAGGAGTTGTAAGAAAATGGAGATTTTCCTAGCGTTTTCCATCGACTAAATATGAACCAACTTTTTGGACGATAAATTCTTTGACATGACAAAGGATTCAAACAATATTGGAGCTTGCTTAATTATGGGTCTTTTCAAGAGAGGGGGGAAGGAGTCCGCCTTTGAACACACAACGAAAGATTTTTTATGCGGATCCGCATAAAATGCTTTGTCATGTTGAGAACCAGAAAAACCTTAATTAATACAATTGACTTATCATGGTTTCGAATAATAATTATTTGGCATGTTATACGGACAGCAATCCAAGAGTTGGCGGTTTATACGGATCCGGCTAAACCCTGTTGGCTGTCCTTCTATCAAAAGAAGAAAAACAAATGAAGATACTCATTCTCTATTTTTCAAAAACAGGTCATACGCTGGAAGCCGTGAATGCAACGGCGGAGGGAATCCGGGCGGCAGGGTCGGACGCGGACATTGTTGAAGTGCACGACTTTGAGGCCGCCGCGGTTGCCGATTACGGGGGAATTATCCTTGCGAGCCCGTGTTGGTCGGGTAGCGTTACTCCATGGGGCGTGGCCCGACCGGTTCTCCGCGCTCTGGACGGCCTACAACCCGATTCTCTGAAGGGGAAGCGTTGCGGTGGAATTTCGGTTCACTCTAAGATGGGAGGG
>MAXR01000077.1:1998-2908 GCA_001751155.1 Desulfuromonadales bacterium C00003068
CTATCGGCCCGGCCCTGCTGCCAAGGCGGGAGTACCCTTCAGCCTATGGACGGGACCGTCTGTTGGAGCCCAAGATGAAGAGCGATTCAAGGATTACGGCGCTGAATTCGTCGCCTAGGACGGGGAACCACGGACAAGGATGCAGGTGCGTTCCGCAGGTCATGGGGAAGTGCTTTATGTCAGCAGGTTCGCGGTGGAGAGCATGTAGGGGCAGCCAACAAGATGCTCCAGCGGACACGGACAAGCCGCGACGCTTAGCTCAACGTTAGCTTTCTTATAAATCACTCTTTTTCAGACGTAAAAGCCCCCGATTTGCCGATCGAGGGCTTTTTCCTGATGAGCGCTATATTTCAGACACTTTGTTGACGGTTCTCCGCATACAGTCGATAAACCGATGATCGGCTGATGCCGTAATGCTCTGCAATCTCCGTTTTGCTGCAACCAGGTGCTTCAAAATCTTTCACCAATTCATCAATTTCTTTCTTGGTCAGCTTAGGCTTGGCACCAAACTTTACACCGCGAGCAATTGCTTTTGTACGGCCCTCCATTGAGCGCTCTTTGATCAGCTCTCGCTCGAACTCTCCAATCGCGGCCAGGATGTTGAATTGCAGCCGTCCATACATGGTTGTGGTGTCTATGCCCTGGTCCAGAACAACAAGATCGACATTCTTACCCTGAAGCCTTTGAACGATCCCTGCCAAATCCACCACTGACCTTGCCAGTCGATCGAGCTTGGTTACCACAAAAACATCTTCATCCCTGACAAAATCCAAGGCTTTCTGTAACTCCTGGCGGTCCTTGGCGGTAGCGCCAGATGCCTTTTCATAGAAAGTTCGATCGCAGTCGGTTAAACGATCCATTTGTACATCCAGCTTTTGCCCTGCAGAACTCACTCTTGCATAACCGATCC
>MAXR01000078.1 GCA_001751155.1 Desulfuromonadales bacterium C00003068
AATCAAGGGACAGGGGTATGGGTATTTGATACTTGGGTGAAGCACATCCGAAGTAAACGTCCACAACTAACTGCACAGTTTCACGATGAAGTTGTTTTGTGTGTGAAGAAGGGGCACAGGGAGGGTTGCACCAAGCTGCTCAAGTGGGCAATCGCTATGACAAACGAGGAATTGAAACTCAACCGAAGTATGGATATTGACATTCAATTCGGAGAACGATACTCAGAAATTCACTAAGGAGAATTATGAATGAGTTGGCTTTATTCACGGGTGTTGGTGGAGGACTTCTTGCAAGTAATCTCCTCGGAATCAATACAATATGTGCTGTCGAAAGAGATCCGTTCTGCCAACATATTCTGTTACAGCGACAAAACGACAGACTCTTGCCAACATTCCCGATATGGGATGACATCACAACCTTTGACGGGATGGTTTGGAAAGGTTCTGTGGATTTGGTATCTGGAGGATTCCCCTGTCAAGCGTTCTCTACTGCGGCAAGAGGAAGAAATATATCCAGAAAAGATTTGTGGGGAGAAATGTGGAGGGTTATCAGAGAAGTTAAACCAACGTTTGTATTTGGGGAGAATGTATCCGAGAAGGCAATATTACAAGCCGAAAAAGACCTTAAAGCTAGTGGATATTCAACAGTATTCACCAAACTTTCAGCGAAAGACTTGGGTGCAGACCATACACGGAATCGGTATTGGGTACTTGCATACTCCAACAACAATGGCAAACTTCTCAGCGAAGAGTATGCAAAAGCATCCGAGTTGCAGAAATTTTGTCACTGTATTTGGAACCCCAACCCCACAAAACTTGGGGTGGATGATGGGTTGGCCGGAAGGATGGATAAATTTAGAGCCGTTGGAAATGGGCAAGTTCCGATTGTGGCGGCTACGGCATGGCTTATTTTAATAAGAGACCTGTATAAGACTATTAACTGACTAAAGGAGGAAATAAGCCATGCCAATGTACGAGTATCAATGCCAGAAATGTGATACTATCTATTGTTTCATCAAGCCTTACCACATGAGGGATATCAGTCATACTTGTGAAGGTTGTGATAGTGAAGAGGATATGAAGTTGATTGTATCTAAGCCAGGATATCGCAGAGATCACACTGTTGTGGAGGGAAGAGGATGAGCCATTACGATTGCAAGAAGTGTGGCGCGGCATACTGGCAGGAATGCACATGCTTAGAGGGAGAACCAATGACGGTAGACGAGGCGCTGGATGTTGTGCCGCAAGGGATCATCTATGCAGACATTTATGCTGAGGCAGCGGAAACCCTCGCCGCTGAGGTGCAGAGACTGCGGGGAGAGGTTGAAAAAGAAAGCAAGGCCGCTTGTCACTGGACGGAAGAAGCAAACAGAGACTATAACGAGATTGTCCATTCGCAAGCAGGGTGGACTAGCGTAGAGGAGCGGTTGCCGTTTGATGACGCCCCTAGCGACTGGAGAGGGTGTCTATGTGATGATTTTCTGGTAGCCGTCGGGCATGACGACACAGAAGACGGCGTTACTGTGGCTGTGTACGAATACAACCCTGCTGGGTGGCACTACCTTGGCGGCGAACCTACAACCTACGCCGACGAAGTAACTCACTGGATGCCGCTACCGGAGCCGCCCCATGGCTAAAGGCCCGAAGCGCGAACCGCTGGCCGGAATACTTCAAGGAGGCTGAATGAATGAAGAGTTAAAACCGTGTCCGTTTTGTGGGACAAAGCCTGTAGGCCCTGAACCTGCTGATTCTAATTGGTGGGTAGAGTGCCAACACTGTGAAATAATAATGGAGCACTTTAGCAGGTCGGAGCTGGTGAAAAAGTGGAACACTCGCCAAGCCGAAGTGCAAATAGCGGAGGCGGTGCGGGAGTGCGAGAGGATAGCTATACAGGTCGCAGCGCCGAAATCCATTGGACGTGACAAAGGGCGGCATCATCAAGCTGGAGCGCAGCACGCAGCTCGGCAGATTCGCAATCGCTGGCCGGAATACTTCAAGGAGGCTGATAGCTAATGAGCAGGACATACAAGAAAGAATACACTGGCATTAAGAAGTCTAGTCGATCTTGTAGGAATCATGGAATATGTAATCATTGCAGGGATGATCGTCTTTACTCGGATAGAAAGTGGAGGCAAGCTGCTGATGATGAGATTTTAAATTATTATCATAGCGGTGAGAAAGATGTTGACTTAGAAGAACAGGCATGATACAATAGTTTATAAGGAGTTAGGAAATGATTTATTTTACTAAAGAATTTTTGAAGGACGAACTCGATCTACCTTTCAGAGCAATACATGATGAGATAATGGATAGTAATCGTTGGTCTACCCAATATGAAATAGTATTTGAGCATGAAGGAAAATTCTATCTCACACACTATTCAGTTGGGGCTACTGAGCAACAAGACGAAAGTCCTTGGGAGTATGAGGACAGAGTTGGCTGCACAGAAGTAGAGCTGAAGGAAGTTGTGGTTAAACAGTGGGTAGTTAAACAATAACATTTACAAGGAGAACAAAGACATGGCAGGTTTGAAACGAAGAGGTGCTGCACCTGAGAAGTCTGAGACAATTGACATTCCTAATCTGGTAGAAGGTCAAGAGTACGAAGGTCGTCTCGTTTATGTAGCTGATCTTGGATTGCACACAAGAGAGTACAAGGGGGAAGAAAAAACTCCTTGTCAGAAGATTGCCTTGGGTATTGAGATCATCGGGGAGACTGTTGAACTTGATGATAAAACTGTTACTCGTCTTCTTTGGGTGAAGCCCTTCAACATCTTCTTCCAACTTACTGACAAGGGTAAGGAGATTGAGTATTATAAAATCTTTGAGCCTGGAGCAAAGGCAGACACCGTAGCAGATTGGGATGAACAGCTTGGTAAGCCTGTCTCTGTCCTCATCTCTCATCACAAGAAGGATGATAAGTGTTACGATAATATTGCTAGCCTCGCAGGTATTCCTGTGAAGTACCAAGCAGATATCCCTCCAGCAACCATTGATACTTGCATTGGGGATGCTGATGATGAGGATAATGAGTGTACTAAGGCATTGTATGGGCTGTCCAAATGGATGTACGAGCAACGCATTGATGATGGTGGGCAGCAGGAAGAAGTTGTAGAAGATTTTGATAACTCGGATATACCATTCTGATGAAAACTTGTCTTAAGTGTGGAGAGGAGAAGCCTCTTGATTCTTTCTATAAGCACCCACAAATGTTAGATGGGCATCTTAACAAATGCAAAGAATGTGCTAAGAAAGATATAATTTCTAACAGACTAGAGAAGATTGATTACTATAAAAAATATGAACAATCTAGAGCGAGCCTACCCCATAGAGTAGAGGCCAGGAGATTGTACGCTGGGACTTTAAATGGTCGTGAAGCTCTCAATAGGGGAAAGAGATCTTGGATTTCTAGGAATCTTGAGAAGAGAAAAGCTCAAAGCATTGTCGCCTGTGCTATTCGAGACAAGGAGTTAGTTAGGCTACCTTGTGAGGTTTGTGGAGCTACTGAACGGATACATGCACATCATAATGATTACAGTGACCCACTTGATGTTCGGTGGCTGTGTGCTAAACACCACTCAGAGTTACATAAGAAACTTAGATATAATAACCAATAGTAATAGCCGCCTAAGCATTTACTGGATGATGTCAAGTTTTGTGAACTTGGGAACACGGATCGTTACCGTGAGGTGGCTCCACCATTAAAAATTAAGGGGAAGTGATGAAAGCATTTAAAGATGAGCCACGACCACATGCAGTTGTAGGAGAGAAGTTTGTAGTTGTAGATACTGGTCGTATAGTCATTCTCCATTGGAATGACGGTTCGGAGAATCCATACTTTAAGTATTTGGGCCAGAAAGAGGGCAATTTCTTCGCCAAGAGTTGGTGTCTCTTGGCCCCCTTTTGTAAGGGGGAGGGGGCAGAGAGCATTCTAAATACTCAAGTAGGTGGAGATCACTACAAGAAAATGGGTGACTACCAACCTTGGCAAGTCTTCGAGAAGTGGATGAGTCCCGAAGAACTCAAAGGTTTCATGAAGGGTACTACTATCGGGTATCTTTCAAGGGAACAAGATAAAGGTGGTCGGCAAGACATTGAGAAAGCTATGCACACTATTCAGATTTACTTACAGCTCACTAAGGAGCAAGTGTAATGGCATCGTCTGTAGGCAGTATACTCAAAGGTTTCCGTAAGGTTGTTACCAAGCTAGAAACTCTTGCTAAGAAAGAGAAGGAGAAGATTGATTCAAAGAAACTCCAACGTGATGAACTTCAAGTCCAGATTGGCACGCATCAATCGGAAGTCATCAAGGCCGAGTCTATCGCAGCTAAGATCAAACAGCTATTGAGCTAGGGAGGAATTACCCTGTGGAGGTAACACTATTGCACAACAGCCCTCTTGAAGTGGTCATCAAGGCAATCCGTAAGTGCTATGCCAGTGAAGGTAAGAGTGATAGTGGCAAGTCCTTTCGGGGGCATGATGACTCTTTTAAGGATGCCAAGTGGGAGCTTGGTCCTAAAGACAAAGCCCTTATCCGACATATCATTAAGTCTGACCATACCTCTACCCTTGAGCATCTAACCTTCTCATTTGATATTGATGGGTTGAGTAGGGCAGCGTTGCAGGAACTAGCAAGGCATCGTCATGCTTCTCTGAGTGTTAAGAGTACAAGGTATACTCTGAAGGAAATTAGAGAGTCAGAAGATCTTGAGCCTTTTCTTGTAGATACGGGGGATGTGGATTTAGATGGTCTTTCTTACGCACAACTCTGTGACTTACAAGCTCTTCTCAAAGTAAAAGATGTACCAAATGATAGAGCTAAGTATCCTTTGCCAGAATCCTTCAAGACCTCCCTCATCTGGACTATCAATGCTCGGTCCTTGAGAAACTTCCTGAAGCTGCGTTCTTCCAAGGGAGCATTGTGGGAGATGAGGGATCTCGCAGAGGAAGTGTTCAAGCTTATCCCTAACGATATGAAGTTTGTCTTTGAGGATTATGTGGAGGGAGTTACCGATGACAACTAAAGAAACCACAGCTACTCTTGAGAACTGGCGTATTCACCCACAAGTTCAAGTTATAATTGGGGAGATTATTGGGGATGTGTATCACCGCTGGCTAGATGGTACAAGCATTCTCACCTCTCCTATCGATGGGTTGTCTGAAATGGAGCTGAAAGAGGGCACCATTGTGGAGACAATGAACTCTGTGTACAAGCTCGGTAAGCCTTGGGTAGAGGAGGATTATGAAGAGGGATAAAACTTTCTGTGCTTCTGATTGCCAAGATGAGACTTGTGGTAGGCATAAGTCATTTGCTCCCCTGGATATCAAGAACACCAGCTTCGCTGACCTGTCCATCATCTGTAAGCGTTATATGAAAGGATTGAAGAATGAAGATAACAAATAAACATAACCTACCAGATGCAGTATTTAATTTTCTTTCGGCTGATAACTACACGCCAGGAGACAATGACTATAGTGCTACTACTCTGTTACGCCCTCCTCAAATGGTACAACTTGAGCAGCGACATTGGGAGGAGCTAGAGGAAGATGCTATCGATAAAGTCTGGTCTGTATTTGGTTCGGCTGTCCATAATCTCCTTGAGCATCATGCTGATGGTACAGCATCTGTGGAAGAACGACTTTATGTGGACATCTTCGGCAAGCGTATTGGGGGTCAGCTTGATTATTACAGTGATAGTATCATTACTGATTATAAAGTAACCTCCACCTATACACTTGGCAATGCTGGTAGGATGAAAGAGTGGGAAGAACAACAGAACATTTATGCTTACCTGATGCGGGAGAATGGTAAGCCTGTTGAGAAGATTCAAGTTTGCGTATTCTTTAGAGATTGGTCAAAAGGTAAGAGTCTCTCTGGAGGAAAGGACTACCCTAAGACTCCCTTGATGGTGATTGAGTTGCCCCTGTGGGGTATGTCCGAGCAAGAAGATTTTTTGAAGGACAGAGTTGCAGAGCATCTCTGGGGGGAAGATTTTTGTGATGCCTTTCTCCCACCCTGCACTCCAGAAGATATGTGGGAAGAGCCTACCAAGTATGCAGTGATGAAGAAGGGGAACAAGAGAGCAACAAAACTATTCACTGACAAAGACGAGGCAAAGGAGTTTGCCACTGAGAAGGGTAAAGCATTCTCTGTCTTAGTTAGGCAGGGGGGTCGGGCTAGGTGTGAGCAATACTGCAATGTAAAAAATTTCTGTCATCAGTACAGGGAGTGGAAGAGGGTAGCTGATGGCAGCTAAATATTCTGAGTTCTACAGCATCATGTCTGCCATTAAGAGATGCTTCTCTCGCAGCCCTAACCATAGGGAAGCCTTAAACAAAGCCAAGTGCCCACGAAAGAAAGGGCCAAGGGGAGGGGCAAGATATGTGTGTGTTGAGTGCAAGAAAGACTTTGCATCGAAGGATGTTCAGGTAGACCACATAGATCCCATAGTGCCGATAGGTACGCTGTCTAAGGACATGACTTGGGATGAGGTAGTGGGCAGGACATTCTGCAACATAAGTAACCTGCAAATTCTTTGTAAGGCTTGCCATAAAGAGAAGTCTGCTGAAGAGAATGCAGATAGGAGGAAAATTGCCAAGTCCATTAAAAGCAATCCGAAGTAAATGTCTTAGCTGTAGCCTTACTTCAAATGAAGTTAAAGAATGCACAGCAGAGACCTGCCCACTCTTTCATTATCGGCTAGGTAAGAATCCTAATCGTAAGCCTAGGAAGA
>MAXR01000079.1:0-773 GCA_001751155.1 Desulfuromonadales bacterium C00003068
TCAAAGCCACGGGTGCCCCATTTGCGCCATGCTGTTGATAGCGCATACTGGACAGGTCTATGCAGGTTGCCGTTTGGTAAGCGAGCCCTAACCAAAAAGCCCTTGTCAACCAATTCGTCAATCGCATTGATAAAGGCTTGATTCGACAACTTAAGCTCTTTTCGGGCCTCTTTGTAGGTAAAAACAAGGTTTTTCTTTGGCTTCATTTTTGCCCATTGNNCTGGACGTAAAATCTAAAAAACACATGAGTGCCAGGCTTCGATAAAGATTTGAATGCCGGAGAAAGCACAAGCGACTTTTTAAGTTCGATGTAGTGGTTCATCTGCCAACCTCCTCGGTTAAGTTTTCTCTCTAATAACATAGACACATAATGGTTGTCAAACCTTTTGCCATCCCTCCTAACCCCAAAAAACTTCTTGACATCCCTATGTTTAAGCATTTATTTTGACGAAAAGAAAGGACGATATGAACACTTTCCCTTTAAACTTATGCGAAAAGAAGCCCTGGGCCTGCAAACGAGTCCGGGGTTTTGTTTTTTAAGGAACTTTTAATGTATCAAGAAATCAACACTATGGCGGCCTCCGGCAAGACCCTAAAAGCATTTTGCTGTTCCGGAACATCCGGCCAAATGATTATGATTTTTAACGATGAGACTTTTGTTACATTTGGAGTTAACCGGCCATACTATAGTGATGATTATGAAATCATACCCAAAAAGTTAGAATGGCTTGAGTTTGGTGATGAGCAGTTGATTAGACATGGCCTTGCTACTC
>MAXR01000079.1:807-2374 GCA_001751155.1 Desulfuromonadales bacterium C00003068
CCGTGATGAAATTCGCTAACTCCACTGCTGACCTGCGGGTGCTGGTCGGAAGTTTTGGAGAGGGCAAATGCTTTCAAAAAGGGACCCTTGTCTTAATGTTTGACGGCAGTCTCCGTAAAATTGAGAACGTCAAAGAAGGTGATTTTGTGATGGGAGATGATTCCGGGCCGCGCAAAGTATTATATTTACATAGCGGCACGGATGAAATGTTTGAGGTTAAGCCTAAAAAGGGTCAATCATTCGTAGTAACAGGGGACCACCTGTTATCGCTAAAACGCACGGTGAGCCATCGACATCGGCGAGGCAAGCCTTCGGTAAATCGGTTCGTGGGTGATATCGTAAATGTTCCCACTGACGAATTTATGGCAAAAAGTAGATCATTTAAGATGTATCATAAGCTATTTAGGGTGGCTGTAAAGTTCCCAAGGCGACCCGTAGCATTAGACCCGTACTTCCTGGGCTTGTGGCTGGGGGACGGCAATGCAACCAATACAGGCATTACGACCGCCGATTCTGAGATTGTAGATTACATCTATAGCTTTGCACATAAACATAAAATGCATCATGTGACTATTGATTTTCACAAAAACAATAAAGCAAATTCATACAAAACCACTCCAGGTAACGTTGGCGCTCATGGCAGGAATGTTGTCTATAATAAGCTCAACCTGTATAATCTTTTTAATAACAAACACATACCCCCCGAATACCTGGTGAACTCAAGAGACATAAGACTGAAAACGCTGGCAGGTCTTGTGGACTCTGACGGATATCGCAACCACGAAGGCTATCAGTTTACGTTAAAACACAAACAGTTGGTTGATGATATCGTATATCTGTGCCGGTCATTGGGATTCGCGGCATACGTCAGCACCGTAACGAAAACAATCAAGAGGTTGGGTTTTGTTGGTGAATATCATCAGGTAAATATTTCCGGAGACCTTTCGTGTGTGCCATGCAAGCTGGAGAGAAGAAAATGTGCGGTTCGCAAGCAAATCAAAGGGGTATTAGTCACGGCAATTGAATCTGTATCGCCGGTTGGAAGGAAAAAATATTACGGATTCGGGGTAGATGGTAATCAGCGCTTTTTATTAGAAGACTTTACCGTTGTGCACAATACGGTGGGAGCCTTAGCCACTGCCTTATTGCATACCCAAAAGCACGGTCAGCCGGTTAAAATGGCGGTTATTCGGGATACGCTTGAGAACATCAAAATCAGCGTTAAGCTTACCATGGAGGAGATGCTGGGATCTTTAGTAAGGTTCGTTGATGATAACCGTCAGTTTCGAGTAGACAGCGATCCGCCGCTTACGGGTAACTGTTTGGGTATTGATGATGCCGCGGCGATGTCAAGGCTTCACGGTATGGTGGGGACGTCGATATTCTGGATAGAAGAGCCTGCGCCAATTATACACCGGGCAAATGCTGGTATTTCAGAGGAAGTGTTTAATTTTTGCATATCACGAAGTACCAGGGGTAACGTCCCTGCATTGATTATGGTGTCAATGAATCCGGGTGACGAAAACCATTGGACGTATCGACGGCTGATAGAGGCCCCTGATGTCGA
>MAXR01000080.1 GCA_001751155.1 Desulfuromonadales bacterium C00003068
TCCGCCACCTGCCGTTGTTCTTCTCGTCGTTGACTGAATGGCGTAGCCTGCCGGCCTTGGCCGATGTGCCGCTGCGCGACCTGATGCCAAAACAGGAGCAAAAGATCATCCACAAGCGCTACCGTGTGGCGCTGTTTGGCGGCTGTGCTAACGATTTTATCTATCCTGAATTGGGGATCGATCTGCTCAAGGTTCTCAATCACTTTGGTGTTGAGATCTGCTTCCCTGAAAAACAAAACTGCTGTGGTATTCCTGCCCTCTATTCGGGGGATCGCGAAACCGCTCAAGAGATGGCGCGCCAAAATGTGGTTGCCATGCTTGAAGATAATCCTGACTATATATTGACCACCTGTCCGACCTGTACCATGTCGTTGCAACGTGACAGTGTTGAGCTGCTTTCAGATGAGCCTGAGTTGTTGGCTAAGGCGAAAAAGATGGCTGAAATTACCTGTGATGCCTCGCGTTTCTTACGCGATATTCTTCAGGTCGATCTGCGCCAACTTGAGAACGCAAAAGAATCAACGGGGCAACCGCTTAAAGTCACTTACCACGATTCCTGTCACCTTAAACGCGGTGCCGGGGTGTGGGAGCAGCCACGTCAGCTGTTGCAAGATAGTGGTCACGAAGTTGTCGAGATGGAGCACGCTGACCGTTGTTGCGGGTTCGGTGGATCCTACTCCTTTACTAGCCATCCAAATATTGCGAATGCGATTTTGGCTGATAAGCTCAACGATATTAAGCAAAGTGGTGCTGATTGTGTGGCCATGGACTGCCCAGGCTGTATGATGCAGATAGGCGGTGGCCTAGATCATGCCGGTAGCCCTGTTAGGACGGCACATACCATCACCCTGCTCGCAGAAACCCTAGAGTAGTTACTCCGTTGACTACTCTCTCCTTGCCCCAGCGCTCCCCAGTGCTGGGGATTTTTTTTGCCTGCCCTTTTGGTTGTTGTTCCCATTAGCGAGTATTTTTTCTATGGTGTGCTGTGTCTTGGTTTCAATATAATCTATATGTTATTTATTTTCTTGATGTATATAGTATATATGTTATAAAAATATGGAGTGTATATAATGTAAAGGTTATAAAATGAAATCAAAACATCGCAAAATCATGCGCGAGCAATTGGAAGTTACCTTTGCTCATCTATCCAATATCAAGGGACTTCAACCTCCCGTTAAGGGGTGGTTGCGTTCAATCCGCGAAGCTTTGGGAATGTCGGGCAAGCAGCTAGGGGCGCGCATGGGGGTCAGTCAGCCTCGTGTTGTTCAGTTAGAAAAGGATGAAGTTTCTGGAGCTGTCACCATGAAAACCATGCGTCAGGCCGCAGAAGCAATGGATTGTGTTTTTGTCTATGCTGTTGTTCCTCGCGCTAGTCTGAAAGAAACGATCCGTAATCAAGCCTACAAGGTGGCCGAAAGGCGCCTTTCTCGCACAGCCCACACGATGTTGCTCGAAGATCAGCAGGTGTCGAGCGAGGAACGACGAAAGATGCTCGAATCAAAAATTGATGACTTAGTCCGTGAAATTCCAAGAGATTTCTGGACGCAAAAATGATCCATTTTGAGTATCCTGAAGGGGCAACGCCAATTGACCCAGATGAGGCGCAGGGACTTCTGTTGCCNNGGGACTCCTGTTGCCTCATATTAGGACTAGAGCCGAATTGGATCGTTGGGAAGAAGAGAATATCCTCGAAGCGGAAGATGTCGTTTTTAGGCGTAAACAGAAAGATATGCTGACTGAGAAATACGCCTGCACTCTACATAAAAAGATGTTCGGTGATGTCTGGCGGTGGGCAGGTAAGTTTCGTCAAAGTCAGAAAAATATTGGTATTGAGTGGATAGGCGTACCTACAGCACTGCGTCAATTGTTCGATGACGTAAATGGATGGCTTGAGTTTGATTCTTTTCCACCAGATGAAATTGCAGCACGCTTTCACCACCGTCTGGTTGCCATTCATGCTTTTCCCAACGGTAACGGCCGTCATGCACGTTTAATGGCAGATATACTTCTGGTTCATATATTAGGTCAGGAACGATTTAGTTGGGGGCAGGATAATCTAACCAATGCTGGTGATTGTCGTCGTAGCTATATTTATGCTTTGCGCGCAGCAGATCAGCATGATTACCAGCCTTTATTGGCTTTTGTACGGTCAT
>MAXR01000081.1 GCA_001751155.1 Desulfuromonadales bacterium C00003068
GCTTTTTTCATTTGACCGATCAACTCATCATCAACATGTTCGGCGCGAATGGCACAGTTAAAGGTCATACCGAGAGGCTTATCAATCATCATCTGCGTGACATCAAGCACCCGCTGGCGATGAAAAGTAAACTGATCATCGTAAAAATTGATGTGGCGAATATCGTATTTTTCACGCAAAAACTTCATGTGAGCATAGAGATACTCAGCCGAATTAAAACGGAAGGTACGCTGAAACACCGAACGATCGCAATAACTACACGCATACGGACAACCACGACTGGAAATACAACTGGTATTAGGCGCCTTAGGGTAGTTAAAAATCGGCAACTGATACGCTTCGGGAAAACCTGTCAACTTGTCATAAGCGGGAAACGGCAGGCTATCTAAATCGAGTGCAGGGCTACGGTAGCCGCTAAAGGTTGCACAGCCCAAACTATCACGACAAACAACACCCGCCACACTCGGCCACTGTGCAGGTTCAGTCGAGATTAGTTGAAAGATACTCTCCTCGCCCTCACCAACAATCAACGCATCAAGATCTTTATAATCATCCAACAACTGTTCTTTTAATGCCGACACATGCGCGCCACCGACCACTACCTGTAGTTCAGGGTGTTCGGCCTTAGCGAGTTGTGCTATCCGCACGCCATCAAGAAAACTTGAAGTGGTACAGCTTAATCCAAGCCAGGCCGGTTTATGGGTACGAACATAATCAATAATACGCTGATCAGAATCGGGAAAGGCATAGCAGTCGATAATATCCACATCGACATCACGCTCCAATAGGTAGGCCGCAATCGCCGCCAAACCGAGGGGTGGCATAATGTTCGCCAAGCGCGACACATCGCCACTAGCGCGATCACTGGCATAACCAAGCGGATGTACAAGCAAGATACGTGGACGTTTAACCATTACGACGGGCTCTCTTACGTTTGGGTGCGTTACCGAATGAAACCATTTGATCCCACAAAATACCTTTAAAACCAAAATTGTTCATCATCGCCATCTGTTCTTGACCAGCCGATGGCGGGAAAATTCGATCTCTGCGGCCCGAAAAGGAGTTTAAGATTTCCTGATTCATCCACTCTTGATCGATATCAGGCGAAAGATAATAGACCGGCTTAAGCAGATCAACATCCGCAGCCACAACACCATCCGCCACAGCACGCTCTAGCAATGTTGATTTAGGCAGAATACGAATCCCTGAAAAGGCAAACACCACACTGTGATCGAGTTGTTCGATATTCTTCAAACCTTCACGAATCGTATCTGGCGTTTCATTCGGGCCACCGAACATAATAAAATGAGCACTAGGGATTTCTGCCTCAACAGTCAGCTTGTGACAACGCAGCACCTCTTCGAAGGTAAAGCACTTATTGATCCCTGCCATAGTGCGATCACAACCCGCATCGGTGCCCATCTCCATGGCGTACAACCCTGAACGTTTGAGCAGTGCTAGGCTTTCGGCGGTAATCCCTTGCGGACGGAAAAATGAACACCACTGAATGCCGACCTCGCGCCGAATTATCTCCTCGGCTAATTCAAGGTGATGTCCTTGGCTATCGTTAAAGATGGAGTCGGTAAAAAATAGATGATTGGTGCCATAATCACGCTGCATCCGTTCAATATCATCCACAACCGCACCCACTTCACGCGTACGGAAGCAATTGCCTTCCAACCCGGGATAGGTGCAATAGACACAGCGGAACGGACAACCACGTTTAGTCTGTAGATTAATCATACCGCTTTTCTGTTGATAAAAATCGACATACTCAGGAACTAATGCTGGCCCTTTCATCTGTAGCCCTGTTAGCGGTCGTGCGCTACTGTGAAGCCTGTCAATCGTTTCACCGCGCTCTAATGCCGCGATTAAAGGGCCTACAACCTGCTCGCCCTCACCAACCACACCGTAATCAGCACCAATATAGGCGAGAATTTTTTCAGGCATAATCGAAAAGGCGGGGCCACCGACAATCACCGGCACATCAACACGGGTTTTAATCTCCGTCACGAGTTTACGAGCATCGGCCAGATACCAGTTTTCGTCAGAACTAAAAGAATCAACATTGTCGATATTACGTAATGACATCAAAACGAAATCGGGTTGACAGGCAGACAACGCTTCAGCTAAGGCAGGATATAATTGCTCGTGAACGAGAAAGTCATACTGTTTCACCTCATGGCCCTGCTCTTCAAGTACTGAAGCAATGATCGCCATCCCGAGTGGATACACCGGATACGGGTCTGTGGATACATTGCTCGACAGAATAAACACGCGACTCATTATTTTACTCCCGCATCCTTCGCATTAAAACGGCGACGACGCTTGGTGTCATAACGACGATAGGTACCATCTTCAATTTCACGGGTAATGACCTGCTTAAACAGCTTACCCATTTTCAACTGATAACCACCATC
>MAXR01000082.1 GCA_001751155.1 Desulfuromonadales bacterium C00003068
TCACCATCATCACTCATCCCAGCTTCAAGGGTTGAACCCGGCGCGCCAATGACACACGCCCAGCAGTTGTGATTGGCATCGGCAAACTCGCGCTGGATCTTCTTAACGAATTCTCGACTGTGTTCGCGACTGGCTGTCGCTTGAATGGTGGTAATAAAGCGGCTGCGCTTGACCTCAATTTCACTGCGCTGCATCGCTGAAGGCACAAGGTAGCGATGCAGCGGAGAAGGGTGACTCACGATTGCGAAAATGAAACGACAACATCTTCGCGATGAGCTGGATTGATCTCCCACAGTGTTTTCTTGGTGAAATTGAACTTTGTTGCCACCAGAACATCGGGAAATTGAGCGATGCGAATGTTGTAAAGATTGGTATATTCGTTGAAAAATTCACGGCGATCGGCGATCTGGTCTTCAATCTCTGAGATCCGATTTCCTAAGCTGCTAAAGGCGGCGTCTGCTTTGAGGTCAGGATAGCTTCNNTTTGGGCGTTGAGCTGATCACCTTCGGTTCGCGCTTCACCAACCATTGAGCGGGCTTTGATAACGGCCTCAAGGGTGTTTTTTTCGTGCTGCATGTAGCCTTCGCACACTTTGATCAGTTTGGGTAACTCATCAAACCGCTGCTTGAGAAGTACATCAATATTGCTCCATGATTTATCCGTCTCATTCTTGAGTCGAATAAGACCATTATAGATCATGATGACATAGCTGATGACAACTGCGAGCAGTAATCCGATAACGCCTAGTACAATAATTGCAGTCATGAAAACTCCTTATGTTGAAAGTAAATCCGTTTTATGAAACGGTTTAAAATAGGTTGAAAAATGACCCAACACGAATAAGTGTCCAAACAAAAGCGCCAACCCCGATGGTGAGCAGTGGTGGAATATACCAGCTGTAGTTCCGTGTCAGATTTGCTTCGGATTCCGTTTCGGCAATAATAAATGGCAGCCCCTTTTGCGCCGGTGCACCAATGACGAGCTGCTGATTACTGCGCTCTTTTGTTTGTTGCAGTTTCTCTTGCAGGGCTTGCTGCTCCATATCGCTGCGAGCGTGATCCCATTCGGCACTATCAATTGTGCCATTGCCATCACTATCGTATTCCATCATTTTATCACGGTCTGTCTTCAAATCGCGCAATTTGTTAGCCACCTGCTGGCGCAGATCGTTGTTGCCATTCTTAGAAGTGCGCGCAAAACCCATGACATAGAGAATGCTGCCTTCGTGAATAACTTCCTCTTTCCATTTTTCATTGGGGTCATCATCAATAGTGCTGCTAAAGAGAATATTGCTTTGCCCCATAGCGCCTTCATGGGTTGTTTTTGGACTCAGCTTAGCGCCCTGAGGGTCGATCTGGATCTTGCCGGTGTCATCCTCAATGATGAATGGAACCGTACCGCTGGTCGTGATGCGGCTGAGTTGCCATTGCTTGTCGCGGTTAGCACGACGATATTTTTTTAAGCAGTAATAGACGCATGGTTGCTGTGACATCGGTGATACCAGAGCATAGAGCCGTTTAGCGCGACCATGTACTTCGATCATCCCCATTGCTGCCGAACGTGCCTTACTGGTTGGCGTGTTTTCAATCCGCCTCTTTAACCGCCAGAAGTGGCCTGCTGACCAAAGTGCTGCACCACTAATGAGGGCAGGCACGATCCCTGTTTGGATGCCGNNATGATGCCAAGGATTCCGGCACCGAGGCGCCAGCCTGATGTATGCAGCTTAATGCCTGACAACGTTTCAATCTCTGGGGGCGGTGGTAATGTCGCTGCACTGGGTTGTCTGGTAACGCTAGCCTCGTCCTCGTTATGTTGAGAATGGGTGAAAATACCTGCCGTTAACGGTGCAATGATTTCATCAAGTCCCGATGCTTCGACAACCTCGGAGATGATCGGCAGAGGGTGATTGGATTGTTTCTTGGCGGTGCTATTTTGATGTGAGATCTGTACCTGTAACGACCCATATCGGGTTAGGGCGAGTTGGTTCCGTTTAGAGTCCGCGTTGTCGCCTGTGTCGTTTAGACGACAATCGGGTAAAAATCCAAGTCCAAATTGAAGGTTGATCTCTAACGGGTTGCCGTATTCTTTGATACCATTGAGAAGGTTGGATAAGTTGCCGTTGCGACTTAAGCTGGCTTTATCTCCCAATTGACGGTGATCAAAGCTTCCTGGCTTAATCCGAACAGCGTGGCTTGGTTGATGTTCGTCATTGAGCCAATACAGGTCAATGATTGGTGTGTGTTTGAAGATCTCTTGATGCAGCTCTTGTTCGTTCATTGCTGCGGGAGCAGAGCCTTGATACGTCGTATGAACGAGAAGCCGTTTGACCTGTTTTTCAGCCAGCTTTCCTGACATATCAGCGACGATGGCTAATAGAGGGGTTCCGCGTTTTAAGATGATCTCTGAATCGTGGCCATGAAATGTGATCTGTTGTGGCTCAATGGTAAGTGCTTTAATTGTGACGGGTTCAAGCTGTGTGGTTGGGGGCTGAACAATCCAGTGCTTGAGCCGGTGTTGACGTAGCAGGTTGGCCATGGGACGCAACTGTTCGAGTGGCCCTTTGGCTATTTGGGCTAATCCACTGCCAATGAGTCGTTGGCGGACCGAGTAAGCGTCTAGTTGACCCAGTTGGCTCAATTGCTGAATTAACGGGGCGAGGCGCTCCTGATCGTAAGTCGCTGTAACAATCAGCTGGTGAATATCGTTAGCGGTTTTCATCATGTGTCGGCGTCTGCTGTTGGTGCTGGTATTGGGCAATGTTACACCCTTTGACGATCACTGCAAAAGCCATTAGGGCGACAATTAATAGAAAGAAACCGAGATAGTTTTCATTCTTTATGTGTTTTGGATCAGACATCAAGGTGACCTTCGTAAAATTGGGGAGAAAATTGTTTTTGTATCGTTGGAACGATGTTAACTGAGCATAATTGCGACCCAGCGGAGGTCTTCAGTTGCTTCAAGAGCAATTTTAACAATCATGGTCAGCGGTACAGAGAGCAGCATTCCAACTGGGCCGAGTACCCACCCCCATATAACTAACGACAGTAGAACAACCAAAGGGGAAAGACCGAGTTGTTTACCCATGTAGCGCGGTTCAATAATGTTGCCAACGACAACATTGACAACGGCATAGCCTAGTATTACCAGTAATGCACTGCTAATTCCATGTTGAATAAAGGCGAGAAGAAATGCCGGGACGCTGGCGATGATTGAACCAATATTGGGGACATAGTTAAGCATGAAGGCAAGAAGACCCCATAGAACAGGATAATCAACATCGAGAAACAGCAGCCATAGCGTAATACTGAGCCCAGTCAACAGGCTGACAGCGGTTTTAATCACCAAATAACCTTGGACGCTGCTGGTGATGCGTGAAAACTGACTAAATGATTTTTCAGGGTTCTCTAGCGCTAATTTTATTTTGCGTGGCATTGAGCTGGCTTCAAATAGGATGAAAATAACGGTGAGTAAAATCAGGAATCCGTCGGTGAGAGCTGCTCCAAGCCCACTCAATGTCGTTGCTGCCACTTTCATGGCCGCGCTAGGGTCAAAATAGTCCAACATGATTTGCGGCGAGATATCGAGTCCGCGTTGGTTGATCCAAACGAATATGGCGCGTGTCTCATCGTGCAGGCGCTGTTGGTATGTCGGCAGTGTCAGGGAAAAATCGTGTAACGAGGTGCCGATAAATAGGGCTAACAGTAGTCCCGTTGCCAGCGAGATGCTGATGACAAGAAAAATGTTAATCGCTGTCGGGATATGGTGTTTTTCCAGCCAACTTAAAATAGGCAAACATAATACGGCAATAAAGGCCGCCAGCAAAAAAGGGACAACAAGGTCTTGAGCACTCTTAAGCCCCGCGATGATAATCACCATGGAGGCCGCAGCAACGATAAAAGAGAAACACTTAGAGTTGGGTGGGGCTGTTTGCATCATAAGAGGTCCTGACGAGCGAGGGTAATCTAACGAAGGGGTAATTCTAAACCAGATGAGTTGTTAGGTTCAATATAAAATCGGACTAAACGTTGATCCTTTTTTGTGTTATTAATGATGGCGTTGCAAAAAGTCCGCCCACCTGCGTTGCAGCGTTTGTTCAAGACTTCGACATACAACATGTATGCCTTCCCTCTTGAACAACCACTACGCCTTGGGGGACGAAGTTTTTGCTTAGCCATCTAATTTGTTTTTGCGAGACCATCATTAATGAAAGGTCTGCTTTACATGATAAGCATGTTTTGATTCTGTTGGGGAGAGATTAAGCATGATGTTCTTATGTAGCGTTCGTCACTTTTTTTGTTGGATCGTTACGGTTGGACTGTGTGTTGCCGCAATGAGCGTGGCAACACCTGCACTGGCAGTTAATTGGTTTATGTTGCAAGGCGTTGAGAGCGAAAATGCGCCGAAGTTTCGCTTTGGTGGTTTTGCCCTATTTGATTATCAAAATTCAGGTGGTGGTGATCTTCCGGCTGGTCCGTTCAAGGGGCAGCCAATGGCGTCTGGCCTTGTTAGTCCTGATATGAACTCTTCAGCGGAAAGTAACCTACGCAAGTTGCGTTTGGGTGTGCGGGGTGCTTTAACCGACCAGTTCTCCTACAGTTTCAAAACAATCTCAGGTAACAATAGTGTGACAGGGATTGATAAGGGAAATAGGCTGCGTATTGTTGAATCGAGTGTCACCATTAATGCGATACCCCATGCTCGGATTCGAATCGGTCTGATTAAGGCGCCTGGAGCGGAAGAGTCGTTAGGTTTTGTACCGCCCTGTTACTATATCAACCTTACTGGCATGACTAATATGCTGATGCAAGAGCGTTTTTTTGAAGCTGATGGTCAAGATCCAACGCAAGAGAATAATCCACTTATTGCTGGGTGTTGCCGTGATATTGGCGTGATGGTGTTTGATGCTTTCCATTTAAACCAGTGGGAGTTGAGCTACGCAGTGATGTTGGCGAATGGCTCTGGAATGCGCTTAAACGATAACAATCGTAATCCTGAAGGTTATGTGTATCTTTCAGCTGAGTATCTTTTTGGTGCAGGTAGAAGAGTTCACCGCGAAGGGTGGAAGTTCTTTAGTTGGTATCAAGAGGGGCAAAGGACGCTTGATGTGGGTCTTGATCATGATGAACACGAGTTTCATCGCTCACGTTATGGCGTTGGTACGGCGCTATTGTGGCGAAAGTTCCGCTTTGGCGGCGAAATTATTAAAGCGGATGGAATGATTTTTTCGGGTACCGACTTTAACGCCCCTGCGGGAACAGTGAGTACGGATGGCCTTAAGGTGTCGAGTTTTAATATCCGTCCAGAAGATCAAGGCTTAGGCTGGTATGTTGACTTTGGTTATAGGGTTTTGCCAAATTTTTGGTTGAATGCTCGCTATGACCGTCTTGATTTGAATACTGAAACGATGGCGGAAAAAGAGTTTGAAACGGTAACGCTTGGTGTTTTGTGGCAAGTCAGCCGTCATATTTGGGCAAAAGCGAATTATGAGTTTCGTCACGCATGTGCCCCCGATCAACAAACGACGTCAGTCGTAAACCAAATCTTGGATGATCTACCAGATCGTTTCTCCGCTCAGTTGCTGTATCTATTTTAAGTGAAGGGCCAGTAGGTGGTCGGACTTAACAGGGATCGTACTTCTCGCTACGGTTCGTCACGTTAGCGTCGATTAAACCACAGGGCGATCACGAGAACGATTGATCCCATTGTTAGTTGCGACCAGTTTACTAATTCGCCGAAGACCAGTGCTGAGCATCCAATAGCGAGGGGAATCTTTAAATTGTTACAGATTGCCAGAGTGCCCGTATCAACCCGCCGTGCGCCAAAATTCCATAAAAAGAAGCAGACTCCCGAAGCAAGAATCCCTAAGTAAACGAGTGAGAGAACTTGATGACTTGTTAACGTTGAAATTGGCCATGTTTGCGGCGCTGGCAGAAAAGGTAGTGTCGATAAAATTGCGCCAAGGTAAAGGAGCGAGAATACGTGGTGATCTTTATGCGGTACTGTTTTCATCACTTTTTTATACGCCACCTGACCAAAAGCAAAACATAGGTTGGCTGCCTGAATGAGTAAAAATCCTGTCCTAAACTCTGTCAGATGTAAATCGCGGTAGAGGATGATGCTGGTACCGAGTACCGCAAGTAGTGATGCGTACATGAAGTGACGATGAAATTTGAGGGTGAAGCAGTCATTTATCACCGTAACGTAGATGGGGGTGAAAATCGTGAATAGTGCGACTTGGTAGCCCTTTAGGTAGTGAAACGAGGCTGTGTAAGCCATATACATCACACCATACTGAATGGCACCAATTGTCAACAGTGCCCCCATTGTCACTACCCGGCAGTGTTTAAGGCGGGTGAAGGGGAGAAACACCAGCCATGCGAGAAAAAGGCGTGCAGTTGTGACCAGTATGGGGTCAATTCCCGTGAGCTGTCCTTTGATTAATCCAAACGAAAAAGCCCAAATGAGGGAAACAAGTATGAGAGATGGCATAGTTGGTCAGTTGTTTCTTAGGGGTTGGAGTTTAGATCAACGAGCGCATGCTGTGTGATCAATGTTGCGGAACTTGTTACAAGGGGAGGCTGATGCAGTTTTTCCCCTTTTTCTTTGAGCGGTAAAGTCCCGCATCTGCAATGGCAATGATTTGGTTTTTGGTGAGATTCGCCTGCTTTGGGCAGTAGAATGAGACACCAATACTCACTGTTACCGAGAGCGTTTTACCGTGCCAATCAACGCTAAGCTGGCTGATGTTCTCACGTAAGCGCTCGGCAATTTCCCCTGCAACTTCAAGAGTTGTTTCAGATAGAATAACGGCGAACTCTTCACCGCCATAGCGGGCGACAAGATCAGTGTTGCGCATGGTTCGTAGAGTGGTGTTGGCAATTTCTTGTAATACTTTGTCTCCCGCTTGGTGGCCATAGGTGTCATTGACAACCTTAAAATCATCGACGTCAAACATAAATAAGGAGAACATTGTATTGTAGCGCGAAGCACGTTGAAGTTCGCGGTCAAAATGATCGTGAAAGTAACGTAAGTTGTACAGTCCCGTAAGGCTGTCTTGAAAAGCAAGACGGCTGAGTTCAGCGTTGGCTTCAGTGAGCTTTGCGCTTACTTGTTGAGCGTGTTCTTTTTCAGTTTTATATTGTCTTTTCAATTGCGCAGTCGAAAGGTTCAGCTTCGACAGTTCTTCGTTGGCTTCTTGTAAAATCTCGGTCGCGCTTTTAGCCAGTTTGTTGGAGATGTCAAAGAAAGAGAGTACCTCACTGCTTTGCTCCGAGATCTCTTCGATCATGCTGTTGATTTTGTCATCGTTGAGCTGGTAGTGCTGTTTTAATTCATCGCGAAATATTTTAAGTTTAGTCTTCGCCGGTTTGCCGTGAAATACGGCTGATAAATTGTCAGATAAGTTGATCACTCGGGCAGGACATTCAGCCTCAGTTGGAGCATTGTATGGTTGTTGGTGCCATGCTATCGGTATTGTGATCTGTTCAGGTAGTCCCCATTGTTGCAACAGTTCACTGCCCAGTTTTGCATGTGAGAAACCAAAATGTTCGAGTTCGATCTCGTTGATACTGGTGTCGGTGGTGTCTGAGCTGAAAATGGCACGGTAACTTGGCAGGCAGTTGTCGGCGATAAGGATACCGATGTCGTGTAATAGGGTGGCAATGAAAATATAGTCGTTGGAGCGACAAATTTCACGAGCAATAATATTTGCGCCGACAGCAGCCGTTACGGAACGTTTCCAGAAATATTCGAAATTAAAGTCGCTGTCAGGTGTTTTTGCGAAGTTGCCGACAAGCACAAAAGACAGTGCTATATTTGTGAGTAATATTGTACCCATCCGCGTAATGGCTTTATCTAACGTGTCAATTCTGCCAGTAGGTGAGAAAATTGGAGAGTTGGCGATTCTCAGGACTCGCGCTGTCAAAGCTGGGTCGGTATTGATTAATTCTGTCAAGCGGGTAAAGGAGGGTTCTTCTTTCTGGACCTCTTCGAGTATTCGCAGGGCAATTGCCGGCGGTGTTGGTAATTTAATACTGGAATTGTTGGCCAGTAGCTGTTTGATGGCTGACATAATTTTAACCCTCCAAGACTAACCATATCACGATTAACGTTTTTTTGGTCTGAAATCCCTGTTCTATTGTACTGATTGCTGCTCTATTGTTGACAAAGTGGCTCGGTCTGACTATTTTAGCCACGAGTAATTCGGTGCGAATTAATATAAAAATTTAGTTTGCTCGGGTTGCTGTTTGTTTATGATACGAATTGAAAGGGAATTTATTATGCCATTATATGAGTATAAATGTTTATCATGTGGGTTGCTTTTTGAAGTGCGGCAAAAGTTTTCTGATGCGCCACTCAAATCATGTCGCGAATGTGGTGCCGAAGTAACAAAAATTATTTCGCAGGGTGGGTTTGCCTTAAAGGGTGGTGGCTGGTACGAGCAGGGCTATTCAGCCTCTAAATCCACGCCAAGCTGTCCTGCCTCTTCAACTTCAAGTTGCGGTGGCTGTGCTAAATCTGCTGGAAAATAAGTGTGAAACTTAACTCAATGTGTTTTATCTGGAGGTCAAAATGAGTCAACTGATTGATGGAAAGGCCCTTGCTGCCAAAATGCGTGAGCAGATGGCAGATCGTGTTCAAGAACTCGAAAAAAAGGGGGTGACACCGGGCCTAGCTGTTGTGTTAGTTGGTGAAGATCCAGCCAGCCGCGTATATGTCACAATGAAAGAGAAGGCTTGTGCTGCGACAGGTATTTATTCCGTGGAACATAAGCTTGCCGCTGAAACGACTCAGCAGGAGCTATTAGCTCTCGTTGATCAACTGAATAACGATGAAAAAATTGATGGCATTTTGGTTCAGCTGCCTTTGCCTGCTCATATCGATGAAGGTTGCATTTTGAATGCGATTTCACCACTTAAAGATGTTGATGGCTTTCATCCCTTCAGTGTCGGTTGTTTAGCGACAGGAAATCCAACCTTCCGCTCCTGTACCCCTTATGGAATTATGAAGATGTTGGAGTCGATCCCTTATGATTTGAATGGTAAGGAAGTGGTTGTTGTCGGTCGATCGAATATTGTCGGTAAGCCGGTGGCACTGATGTGCTTAGCTGAAAATGCTACGGTAACCATTTGTCACTCGCGCACTAAAGACCTTGAGGGCCATGTTGGTCGTGCTGATGTGGTGATTGCCGCTGTGGGTATTCCTGAGATGATCAAAGGCTCTTGGATTAAAGAGGGCGCGGTCGTGATTGATGTTGGTATTAATCGTGTTGCCGACAAAAAACTTGTCGGTGATGTTGAGTTTGATGCAGCCGCTGCACGCGCCAGCTACATTACGCCAGTACCCGGTGGTGTCGGCCCGATGACCATCACCATGCTACTGTTCAATACCATTCAAAGTGCCAGTCAGCGCGTGGCAAAATAACGCGACAGTGTTTAGCTATAATTGATAAGAAGGGGCCATTTGGCCCCTTTTTTTATTGGCGGTATATATTGGGACGACTCTGGCCGAAGATATATTCAAAATAAGCATGAATGGTCAGCTGATCCTCTTCATAGCTGTCAGGTAGGGCACCATACGGTTGCCCCTTGAAGATAGCAGCAATGGCTTCACGATCAAGACGCTCAAAGCCAGATCCATTGATTAAGTCAACGTCATCGATTGTGCCATCTTTGTTTATGGTGATTTTCAGAAGGGAAACACCTTGTTGCCGTTTCTTGATGGACTCTTCTGGGTAGTTCCAAACACCGTATATTCCCTTTTTGAAACGATTGAAAAAAGAGAACAATTTATCTTGCTTCATGTTTAGTAACAGTTCGTCACCGTTTTCAATGTTGGGCCGCTGTTTCGTTTGTTTTGAACGAGCGATGTCCGCTGCAGCATTAACCCCAGTTTGAAAAAGATCTTTTAGGGTCGGTAGTTCCTCGGGCTGATTAACTGGCAGTTCCGCCACAACTGATTCAACCTGCTCACGAACGATATTTTGTCGCGGTTGTGGCTTCTCCTCTTTTGGTTGCGGCGGTTGCGGTTGAGCGATGGTTGGCGAGCTGTCTTCCATGTCGCTTGCTTGAGGAGCTTGCTCTTTTTCGACCTGCTGGTCAACAGCACCTTGGCGCTGTGTTGTCGGTGGTGGTGTTTCAGGTTGTTGTGGCAAAATAGTTTCACGTTGAGGCTGTGATGGGAGAACGTCGACATAGAACGGTTGCTGTTCTTGAGTAGGTGCGGGTTGATCGGGGCCGGAGAGGTTCAGTCCCATCCAGTGTAGGAGTATGGACAGAATGACACCAATGATCAATGGGTAGCGAGATGAAGTAAAATTCATAGCCTCAAGTTGAGTTTGGGCACTAACGTGATTGGGTTACATTTGTTGAGCAGTACAATGTTTCATTATAGCACCATGCTTTTGTTCAACCTATCCTTCTTTTGTTAAGAGGTGTTGCTTGATTTAGGTTGACGCTTGATTTAGGAATCAGGTATAAACCTTGGATAATCAAACTATGTTTTATAAAGAGGAGAAGATATGCATCTCGTAGAACAAATTAAAGCAAAGGCTCGTACGAATATGCAAACCGTGGTTTTGCCTGAAGGTTATGATGACCGTATGGTAGAAGCCGCAGGTAAAATTGTAGCCGATGGCTTGGCTAACATTGTATTGCTAGGCGACCCCGAAGCTCTTAAGGCAAAAGCTGCTGAATTAAATGTGAGTCTAGATGGTGTCACTTTGCTTTCACCAGCGTGTGCGCCACAACTAGATAGTTATGTTGCTGAATTGGTTGAGGTTCGCAAGAAGAAAGGGCTTACTGCTGAGCAAGCTCGTGAGTTGTTGACTGACGATGACAACCTGTTTTTTGCCTCAATGATGGTTCGCAAGGGTGATGCAGGCGGTGCTGTTGCGGGTGCGTTTAATACCACTGGTAATGTCCTTCGTGCTGCGTTTCAGGTGATTGGTACTTCAGTGGGAATGAAGACTGTTTCATCGGTGTTTTTGATGGTCACTAAGAATCCGGAGTTTGGTGAAAACGGTATTCTGCTATTTGCCGACTGTGCTGTGAATCCAAATCCAAATGCTCAAGCTTTGGCTGAGATTGCCGTATCGACAGCGCAAAGCTGCAAAAGCTTTTTAGGTGTTGATGCTCGTGTCGCAATGCTCTCTTTCTCAACCAAAGGCAGTGCGCAACATGAAGATGCCGATAAGGTTTTAGAAGCTCTCGCTATTGCTAAAGAACTTGACCCTTCATTGTTAATTGATGGTGAGTTGCAGCTCGATGCCGCTCTTCTTGCAAATGTTGGTGAGAAAAAAGCACCCGGTTCAGCTGTTGCCGGTAGGGCCAATACTCTTATCTTCCCTACCCTTGATGCGGGCAACATCGGCTATAAGCTGGTAGAACGTGTTGCAGGGGCTGAAGCTGTTGGGCCTATCATACAGGGGCTAGCTAAACCCGTAAATGATCTGTCTCGTGGTTGCTCTGTTGATGATATTATCAATGTTTCGGCTATAACAGCGGTACAAGCTCAAGGATGATGGCGTCGCAAAAAGTCCGCCCACCTGCGTTGCAGCGTTTGTTCAAGACTTTGACATACAACCTGTATGCCTTCACCCTTGAACAACCACTACGCCTTGGGGTACGAAGTTTTTGCTTAGCCATCTAATTCGTTTTTGCGAGACCATCAAAATATAACAAAAAGGGCCATCTTCCCGTAGGAAGATGGCCCTTTTTAGTGTGCTATGAAAACAGCCTGCTAAGGTACATATTCAGCTGTAGTGAATGTGTAGGGGAATTTGGTGTGCTCGGTGTAGGTATCGTTGAGAATGCCCACAACATCTTCAACAAATACAAGCTCTTCGTTGGTGGGGATCACAAAGACCTTAACGGGGGAATCAGGCTTGGTGATTTCGGTTTCACCACTTTTGCTGAAGGTTTTAGCGTTCTTTTCAACATCAAGATGGATTCCCATAAATTCAAGACCTTCAACCGCCTTTTCACGGATGATCGAGGCATTCTCGCCAACCCCAGCAGTGAATACAATGGCATCAACACCACCGAGTGCTGCGGCATAAGAGCCAATATATTTTTTCAAGCGGTATGCTTCGATATCCAATGCAAGTTGGCAACGCTCATTGCCCTCTTGCGCTTTAGTGATGACATCGCGACGGTCGGTGTAGCGACCAGTAATTCCAAGCAGCCCCGATTTTTTGTTGAGGATTGAATCGATCTCGCGTGGCGTGCAACCTTCTTGATCCATGATAAATGGTGGAATCGCTGGGTCAATATCGCCACAACGTGTTCCCATCATTGCACCTTCGAGAGGGGTTAGTCCCATGCTGGTGTCGATGGATTTCCCACCCTTGATGGCAGTGTGTGAGACGCCATTGCCGATATGGAGGGTGATGATGTTGCATTGATCCAGTGGCTTGCCTAGCTTAATCGCCGCTCGTTTAGATACGTAGAGGTGGCTCGTGCCGTGAAAACCATAACGGCGCACGCTGTATTCTTCATACCACTCATAAGGGAGAGGGTAGATGTAAGCGTGAGGAGGCATGGATTGATGGAATGCCGTATCAAAGATAGCAATGTGTGGCACATTAGGCAAAACCGCTTGTGCTGCCTCAATTCCTGAAATATTTGGTGGATTGTGAAGCGGAGCAAGGTGTTGAACTTCGCGGATTGCATCGAGAACTTCGTCGTTGATTGGAACAGAGCAGGTGAATTTCTCGCCACCGTGAACAACGCGGTGACCGACGGCCGAGATCTCTTCCATTTTTTTCACCACACCGTGAGCGGGGTGGATTAATGTTTTAATGATGAGGTCGATAGCGATGCGGTGATCAGGGCACTCAGATTCCTCTTTATAGGTATCTTTACCTGGGACCTCATGGGCAATGAAAGAGTCACCGATGGTTACGCGTTCAACCACCCCTTTAGCAATAACTTCTTTTTTGTCCCAGTTGAATAACTGGTACTTAACCGATGAGCTTCCGCAGTTCAAAGCGAGTATGTCCATGCGTTTGTTCTCCTCCCTATTGGGCCCTATATTTTATAAAAAGATATATAATGCTGTTTTAATAGGTGTTGCTACTGCTGTGGTGCTATTTGGTAACTACGTGTTTTTAAGGCGAAAAAGTAATCGTAAGCCGTTATGAAGCATAACTAAATATCATTTCCATTGCAAGGAGTTTTGTCTTTTTTTAGTGCAGCTAAACAGTTTTGATAGAAACCTTTTACAGAATAAACGTGGCGGGATTAAGGTGTGAGGTGTTAGTGGCTAATAAGACATGTGAATTTTATGCGGATTGACGTGGCTAGGCTACGGACTACGACATGTGATTATTCGTTACTGGACGAGTTGATTTTAATATCAATAAAAAAGAAAAGCCGTAGCGATATGAGATCGTTACGGCTCTAGTGTTGTTTGCTAAAAAGGAAATGTTAGTTGATGGCTAAGCCATCTAATTTGTTTTTGCGAGTCCATGTTAGTTGGCTGATGCTTTAGATGATGAAGGTTCTACGCTGAATTCGTTGAGCTCATCAGGTAGATCGGTAAATACAATCATGAATGGCAATGATTGGCCGGGGGCAACATTGACATTAGAAAGCGCTGCGCCAAAAGGGTTTGCCATTTGGTTGTTCAGGCTGGACATTGAGGCTGACTTTAATTCTTCATCACTGATTATGTTGCCACAGTAAGCAGTTTGGTGAAGTAAAGGGGTTCCTTTTTTTTGGTACAATGTGCCCTTTACGCAAAGTTCGGATTGGGCGGTGATGTGGTCGTTCGTAGCGAGACCTTTGATCACAAAGAGTTGGCCTGATACGCTATTTTCGACATAATAACTCTGCGTGGTACTAATCCGTATTTCACCTTGTTGATCTTGACTTTGAACTTGAGGCTGTTGCTGTAGTTGTTGCAGTTGCTGTTGAACGTTCTGAATCATTTTCATGACATCCGTCGTTCCCAATGTGACGAAAAAATAGCCATATGCGCCAGCAATCATGAGGATGATTAGTAGCAGGAAGATCATAAACTTGGATGTTTTACGCTTTTCAGCTTTTGGCTGTGGCGTTTCCTTAACCTCATCCATAGCAGGTTCTTCGGTCACTGGTGGTGCTAGTGGTGGAGGTGCAATGACCTCAGGTTCTGGTTCAAGACTCTCGAAGGTGAATTCTTGAGATGCTGGTTCTTCAGGGGACGGTGCCAATTCTGAACTTAGTGCTGAGAGTGAAGATTCCTCATCGTCAAAACTAAAATCTTCCGAAGATGAAAAGCTAAAGGCATCACTTTCAGCATCCCATTCAGGTAATGGTTCTGGCTCTGGTGTCGGGGCCGGCTGCAGATCAGCGAGTGTGGTCGTTGGCTCAAAGGCGGTAGCGGGTTCTGTCTCAAGGAGAGGTTGGATTGGTTGATCAGGGATAGTTGAGGTTGAATCGATGGTGAAAACATTTTTACAGCGTACGCAACGAACTTCGATTTGTCCCCCGTGTAGTGTTGATTCATCGAAATTGTACGTTGTTTCACATTGCTTGCATTGGATTACCATCAAGCGTCTCCTTGGGCTAGCTGTTGAGTGGGGTCAAAAGTGTAAATCGCATCAAGGTTGCGATAGAGTTCATCGTAATCAAGACCGTAACCAACGATAAAGCCATCGTCCATTGTTATGCCGCAGTAGTCGCTCTCAATTGGCACACAGCGGTGTTTTTGTTTGTCAATGAGGGTACATGTTTTTAATGATGCTGGCTTGCGCTTGAGTAAGTGTTGCTTTAAAATCTGAAGTGTTAAACCCGTATCAATAATGTCTTCGACAATCAGGATATCTTTGCCGTAAATATCGGTTTCAATGTCTTTTTTAAAGGTGATCTCTCCCGACGATGCAGTTTGTCCGCCGTAGCTCGATACTTGGATAAAGTCCATTGAAAGTGGGCGATCTATTTCTCTAGCGAGGTCCGCGGCAAACATCATCGCTCCCTTAAGGACGACGATCATCAGAATCTCTTTATTGTGGTAGTCTCGATCTATTTCAATGCCAAGTCGAGCAACTTGTTGAGCGATATATTGTTTAGTGTATAGTTGTTTCATGATAATAAATATGACCCATTATGTGATGGCGTCGCAAAAAGTCCGCCCACCTGCGTTGCAGCGTTTGTTCAAGACTTTGACATANNGCCTTCACCCTTGAACAACCACTACGCCTTGGGGGACGAAATTTTTGCTTAGCCATCTAATTCGTTTTTGCGAGACCATCAATTAGTATTGATAAAAAAATAACATTCAATTCTATAACAAGTTCAGCAGTTGATGTCAATTTACACTGAAATTATTGGAGGATTTATGCGGCTTATTTTTATTGGACTGACCTTATTGTTTTGTGGTGCAACAACAAGTTTTGCCTTGCCGCAACTGGTGGTTGACTCATCACTGATCGATTGGGGTAATATCTATTCAGGGGAGAAAAGAGAGCACCGCTTTGTCTTGAAAAATGATGGTGATACCCCCTTAGTGATTCAGCAGGTAAAAAGCTCATGCGGTTGTACTGCGGCGATGGTGAGCAGTAAAACGATCCTCCCTGCGGGGCAAACAGAACTACGTGTTCGCTTCAATTCTAAGAACTTTCGCGGCCGCGTGACAAAGAAGGTCACTGTTGTCAGTAATGATCCGCAGCAACCAAAAAAACATTTTACCTTGCAAGCACATGTTATTTCGGAGCTGTTGGTCACCCCATCACGGTTATCGCTTGGAGCAATTGCTGCTGATAACGACATTGAAAAAACGGTTACCTTCGTTAATCGTTCCGATGTTTCCATTGCAATTAAGGCAGTTCGTTCAACCTCGCGTTACATCACGTTGAGTAATGTTCCTGATCTCCTCCAGCCGGGGCAGGAGGCCATCGTGACGGTGACTATTCGTCCGACATCGTCAGCGAAGGCTGTGTTGAATGGATACCTGTTGATTGATGCGCAGGGCCATGTTCGTAATCAGTTGAGGATCCCGGTGTTAGCGAAGGTTGTTCGTTGATAGTGCGAAAACATTATGATGTTGGCGCCGTGTTGCGATAGCGCAACCATTTATAGCTCTCACATAGAATGAAAATAGGCACCGATATCGCCAGGATGATCCCCCAGTCTGCGAGCCGCAATGGCGTGGTGTGAAGGGCTTGCTGTAAAAATGGGAGATACACCGCACACAGTTGCAGGCCGATGGTGCCGAACCAGGCAATGATGATCCATGGATTTGACCACACGCCAATTTTTATTAGCGGTGTATGCAAGGCACGAAAATTAAAAACGTTAACCTTTTCGAGAATGATGATGGCAGTAAAGGCGACGGTTTGAGCGACAGCAATGCTGTGTTGATCGCCTGATGCAAGGTAGTGATGGAAAATCCATAAGGTTGCTATGCCGATATAACCGCCTAACAACAGGATCATTGTCAACGCATTGCGGTTCAAAATAGAATCGTGTTGCTGGCGCGGTGGCCGTTGCATCACCCCTTGTTCTGTGGGTTCAAGTCCTAAGGCTACAGCGGTTAGGCCGTCAGTGACTAAATTCATCCATAAAATTTGCACTGGCAGTAAAATGAGTGGCCCACCGAGGAGGATGTTGATGAAAATCGCCACCACTTCACCCATGTTAGATGAAAGCAGATAGCGAACAAATTTTTGAATATTATCATATTGCCGCCGCCCCTCCTCGACCGCGCCAACAATCGAGGCGAAGTTGTCATCGGTTAAGATCATGTCGGCAGCACTTTTTGCCACATCGGTTCCGCGCAACCCCATCGCGATACCAATATTAGCTTGCTTCAGTGCTGGCGCATCGTTCACGCCATCCCCCGTCATCGCAACCACTTCATCCATCTGTTGCAGCAGTGTGACAATTCTTAGTTTGTCTTCGGGAGTCGTCCGTGCAAATACCCTATCGTCACTTAATTGCTGGCGTAGGGCATTATCATCCAACTCTTTGAGTTCCGCGCCTGTCATCGCCTGTTGTGTCGGCCAACCAATGGCGTGAGCAATGGCTAAGGCCGTGGTGGGTGAATCACCGGTAATCATGATGGTGCGAATTCCCGCGCTTTTAACACGTTTAATCGCTTGAGGAACTTCTTTGTGGGGTGGATCAATGATGCCGACAATGCCGAGCAGAGTGAGGTCGGTCTCGATTTTATCCTCATCAATGGGGGTATCTTTTCCAATTTCGCGTCGAGCAATCGCCAGCGTTCGTAATCCCTGAGTTGCTAAAGAGTGATAAGCGGAATTGGCCTTGCGGCGATCCTCTGCGCTAAAAGGTTTAATTTCACCTCCTGTTAATAGGGATGTGCAGCGTTCAAGGACAACCTCAGGAGCACCTTTGGTGTGGGCGATGAAATGGTTCGGGCGATGTTCAATCACCGTCATCCGCTTACGATTTGAGTTAAACGAAAACTCACTGACCGTGTAGGGCGTTTCTGGTCTATTGAGACCAGCCTTGTAGGCGGCCACCACCAACGCCGCTTCTGTGGGTTCGCCAAACTGCTGCCAGCCATGATCACCCTTAGAGATCTGGGCATGATTACACTGTAACCCGCTCTGTAGTAAGCTGACGAGATCGCTGCGAATGGAGCTAGATAGGGGCTGGTCTGCACAGCTAAAAACACCCTTTGGCCTATAGCCGATTCCTGATACCGCAACTTTGCCCGCAGGTAGCCATATCTGCTGAACTGTCATTTGGTTTTGGGTTAGAGTGCCGGTTTTATCGGTGCAGATCACTGTTGTCGCGCCGAGAGTTTCACCTGCCTGAAGGCGGCGTAATAGAGCGCGCCGTTTCACCATCGCGCGCACTCCCAAGGCTAAGGTGATGGTAACTACCGCAGGCAGTCCTTCGGGAACCACTGCTACTGCAAGTGAGACCCCAGTTAAAAACATCTCCAGCAGTGGTTTGCCGAGTAACCAGCCCGCTAGAGCAACAAAAAATGAGATGGATATCGCCGTAATACCCAGTTGTTTACTGACACGGGCGAGGTTTTGTTGCAGCGGCGTTGGTTCTTTGCCAACGGTTTGAGTCAGGGTTGCAATGCGGCCAAACTCGGTTGACATCCCCGTTTCGATCACCACGCCATGGGCGCTGCCATTGGTCACTGCGGTTCCCATCCATGCGATACAGCTTCGCTGTGCAAGGGGGCACTGTTTCTTTACCGCAGCGGTGTTTTTATGGCTCGATTCGGATTCACCCGTCAGCGAGGATTCATCGATGCTTAGGTTGATTGACTCAATTAAGCGTAAATCGGCGGGAACTCGGTCACCCACTTCGAGCACCACGAGATCGCCGGGGACAAGATGTTTAGCATCTAAACGCTGCTGTTGGCCATTGCGGATGACGTTGCATTGTGGTTCAAGCATCTGTTGCAGGGCCTCAATGGCCCGTTCCGCTTTCCATTCTTGTACAAAGCCGAGAACGCCGTTGAGGGCAATGATAATTAAGATCGTAATGGCATCGCCAACCTCACCCAAGCTGAAAGCAATGGCTGCGGCGACAAAAAGGATAAGGATAAGGCCGTCGACAAATTGACGACCAAACACATGGTACCACGGGGTTTTTGCTGTTTCGAGGAGTCGGTTCGGGCCATATTGGAGCCTTAACAGTGCTCCCTGTTGGTGGCTTAAACCATTTTTAGCATCGCTATTGAGGGTGGTGATACACTCTTCGGAACTTTGGCTATGCCACAATGTTGGTGGCGCATTGTTGCTGTTGTTCTCTTGAAGGTGCACGATGAAAGACCTCCATTTTAGGGTGTGAGTGGGGAAGATGTGTTTCGCTGTCATCTCTTCACTAATACCACCAATTCGAAAAAGATCAAGATTGTCCGAGTGTTTATGGGGCGTAGCGATACGACCTATTTGTGTGCCGATTTTTCATGATAGTGATTGAATAATGATTAGAAAAGCACTTCGGCACTAGCCATTACAGATTTGTACAGTATAATTATTTTTCGATTAGGATCTTCTCGATTGTTGCGGAATTAAGTAGCGAGTGGTGGGAATAAATGTTGGGGTTGAAATATGGCAATTGGATACAAAAACCTGTGCGATGCGCTAGCGTTTCAACAATTGAATGCGCTGGCTAAAAATAACATGATGACGTTAACGCTTACCGCTTCACGCTTAAAGAGTATGACCGTGCCGATGGG
>MAXR01000083.1 GCA_001751155.1 Desulfuromonadales bacterium C00003068
GCTTGTGCGCTGCTCGGTGTTGGTTATGTCAAAGTGTTTTATGGTATGCGCGACCTTTTTAAGCGCTTACCGATAGCCAATTGGTTAAAGCCAGCACTTGGTGGTTTGCTCCTTGGCTTGTTGGCGATGGCCGTGCCGCAAGTTCTCGGTTCAGGTTATGGTTGGGTGCAGTCGGCGCTGTACGGCAATGTGGCGTTATGGGTGATGCTGGTGATCGCTCTAGCTAAAATATTAGCGACCAGTTTAACTATCTCGTCAGGTGGTTCAGGCGGTGTTTTTGCGCCAAGTCTGGTCATCGGTGCCATGCTAGGCGGCGCGTTTGGCGCGACAGCACAGGTGTTGCTGCCATCTTTGACACAAGACCCCCAAGCCTATGTTTTGATTGGTATGGCAGGATTCTTCGCTGGGGTTGCCAATGCACCTATTGCAACGTTGATTATGGTCAGCGAGCTAACAGGGAACTATGGACTGCTAGCCCCGCTGATGTTGGTGTGCGTGGTGGCCATGATCGCCATGCGTCGCAACAGTATCTATGAAAAACAGGTGCCAGCGCGTATCGATTCACCGGCACACTTTGGTGATTTTGTTATTGACGTCCTTGAAGGAATTACTGTCTCCGAATTGGCAACTAAGGGACGGGCACCAACCTTTATTCCCGCTGAAATGACGTTGCCAGATATCTTGCATAAAATTTCGTCTGCCAAGAATGCGTACTTTCCTGTCGTGAATCCCAAGCAGAAGATGGTGGGGATTTTCTCACTCAATGATATTCGCCGTATCCTCAACGAGGAGATTCCACCTGGATTAGTCGTTGCTGGAGATATTGCTACCAGTCAGGTGATTTACGCCACACCGCAGGATCATCTGACGGACGTGATGAAAAAAGTCACCGCCCGAAATCTTGAAGAGATTCCGGTGGTTGATCCTCTCCATCCTGATGAAGTGTTATACATGTTGTCCCGGCGGGCTGTTTTAGCGCATTATGCCGAGCAGGTGGAAAAAACGAAGAGTGATTATCAGCAGTAGGGTGGGAGGCTAGATTTTTCATTTTAATGTGTTATGCTCCTTAATGTGTTGAACGAATGGAAGATTTGTTATGGATTTTATTATTGAAAGGATCGTGCATGAGTCTTGAAATTTCGGTATTTATTTCAACCAGTTTAGATGGTTATATTGCCAGAGAAGACGGTGGCTTGGATTGGCTTGACGCAGCGAATGCCGATGTCCCAGACGGTGAGGATTTTGGTTTTATCCAATTTATGCAATCCATTGATTCCATTGTGATGGGACGGAAAACCTACGAAAAAGTGTTGTCCTTCGGCGGCTGGCCTTACGGCGCAGCTTCTGTTATTGTTTTGAGTCGCACACCCATTGAATTTCCTGATGATAGCGAGCACAATGTTTCCTCTTCGTCAGAATCTCTCAAGGAGTTATGCCACCGTTTAGAGAGTGAAGGCCAGAAGCATCTTTATGTCGACGGCGGTATCACCATTCGGCGCTTTCTCGCTGATGGTCTTATCACTGATGTGACAGTAACCACTGTTCCTGTCGTCCTTGGCAGCGGAATCCCCTTGTTTGGCAGTGTTGAAAAAGATATTACCTTTGAACACGTTGCCACCAAATCGTTTGATGTCGGCTTTGTGCAGTCAACGTATAATGTAAAGTCTGCTTAGCATCTGTCCCCCTGATCCNNCTGCCCCCCCCCTGATCCTACACCTGCAAGATAAAATGGGGGGCGAAATGTCATCTCCAACAACCCGTGCTGTTGTTGACTTTCGCGCAAAGTGCCACTATAGTGGCACATATGAAGACTGAAATAGTAACAACATTAAAAAGAGAAGCGACCAGGATTTTGGCTGAATTGCGCGAGGATCATGAGCCGGTGTTAATTACTGAGTATGGTAAACCATCTGCCTATCTTATTGATGCCGATGATTATGAAATGATGCAAAACCGGATGATTATTTTGGAAGGGATTGCTCGGGGCGAGAGAGCTATTTTGGAGAAAAAAGTTATTTCACATTCAAATGCTAAATTGCGTATGGAAAAATGGCTCAAATAGTTTGGACCGAACCCGCTCTGAATGATCTGCAAGAGATAGCAGAGTACATTGAACTTGATGACTCTTCTGCTGCCAAAAAACTCGTGAAGAATGTTTTTGATGTTGTGGAGCGGTTAGTCGATTTTCCTGATTCAGGCAGACGACCTCCTGAATTGAAAAAAACACAGTACCGAGAAAAAGTTGTCGGCCCATGCAGAATCTTTTATCGTGTTGATAAAACTAAAGTCTTTATCCTGTACATTTTGCGTAGTGAGCGAAATCTCCGAAAATATCTACTCGATGAACGGCAAAAAATTATCCGCTAGCAAGGTGAAAAGCACCGCTTTGACAAATCAAAGCGGTGCTTTTTTACGTTACGGCTAAATCGTTGTTGTGGTGATTATTTGTCTTTATCTAGTTCTTCCCGACGTTCGTCCATCACTTTCACAGCACATAGATCGCCACACATGGTGCACGCACCGTGCTCATCGGCAGCAACGTTTGAGCCGCGACGCTCGCGAGCTTTTGCTGGGTNNAGTCAAGGTCCTTACGCGCCTGTGCCATGGCGTGATCTTTTTCAATTGCACCAGGGACTTGCTTAACAATGTCGGCGGCGTGGGCAGCGATAAGGCTAGCAATAACACCTTCGTGAACGTCTTTCACGTCGGGCAAACATAGGTGCTCACTTGGGGTGACATAGCAGAGGAAGTCGGCTCCTGCTGAAGCTGCAACCGCTCCACCAATAGCGCAAGTGATATGGTCGTAACCCGCACCAAGGTCGGTTACCAGAGGGCCGAGTACGTAGAAGGGTGCGCCATGGCAGATTTGCTTTTGTAGCTCAATATTCGCCTTAACTTGATCAAGGGGCATGTGTCCTGGACCTTCGATCATCACTTGAATCCCGGCATCCCAAGCGCGGTTGGTTAGTTCGCCAAGAATGAGCAGCTCTTGAATTTGGGCACGGTCAGTGGCATCGCTGAGACAACCTGGGCGAAAACCATCACCGAGTGATAATACGGCATCGTAGGGGCGGACCAATTCGAGCAGACGGTCGTAATGCTCATAAAGGGGGTTTTCAGCTTTATTGTAAGCCATCCATTTAGCGGTAAAGGAACCGCCGCGGGAAACAACATCCATGATGCGGCCCTCTTGATCCATGCGGTCAAGGGTCAGTTGCGTGACACCACAGTGAACGGTGATGAAGTCAACGCCATCATCAAGGTGCTTTTTGATGCCGTCAAAGATCTCATCAACCGTCATTTGGACCATTGCTTTTTTCTTTTTAGCAACGGTATCAACAGCCGCTTGATAGAGAGGAACGCTGCCNNTGGGGCCACCTGTTGACAGATCCATCAGAGCATGTGCGCCAGCAGCCACGGCAACGCGAGCTTTTTCCATCTCGTTGTCGATGCTGGTATCGTCCTTGCTAGTACCGATGTTTGCATTGACCTTGGTTGTCATCCCCTTGCCAACGGCGAGTGGGATACCATTTTTGCGTTTTACATTATGACAGATACAAGCAGTACCTTCAGCAACGAGCGCGCGAAGCCATTCAGCATCAACACCTTCTGCTTCGGCGGCTTGGCGTAACGTATCGGTTATGATCCCTTGGCGGGCAGATTCCATTAATGTCATGACAGTGTTTCCTTGTTGGTTGCGGCCAGTTGCTGGTCGACATGGTTAAGTGAAGCGGTATAATGATTAATTGGTCCATGGCCTTGCCCTAGTTGAGGGGCGGTCATGATTGCGTGAGTGATAAACTTTTTAGTCTGTTCGACGGCACGATAGAGTGACGTTCCTTGAGCTAATAGGGTGGCAATGACCGAAGCGGTAGTACATCCCGTTCCGTGAGTGTGCGGTGTGTCAATGCGTTTACCGCTGAAGTGGTAACACTCATCGCCCTGTAAAAGTAGGTCGATGGGGTCACCGTCAAGATGGCCCCCTTTAAGAAGAACATTGCGCGCGCCCATTGTTTGCAGCTGACGAGATGCCTTTTCCATTGAGTCGAGATCATTTATGGTGATCCCCGTTAACGCTTCGGCTTCCGGTACGTTCGGCGTTAATAGATAGGCTTTGGGCAACAAGCGTAGGATGAATGCATCAATCGCTGATTGTTGAAGTAGGTTTGAGCCGCCCTTGGCAATCATCACCGGGTCGATCACGCACAGGAGCGTATCGTCGGTTAAGGTGTCAGCGATGGTTTCGATGATCTCGGTACTGTACAGCATCCCTGTTTTGATGATGTCGGTGCCGATATCACTGAGTACTGCTTGCAGTTGTTGTTGAACGAATTCTGCTGGCGGAGCGTGAATGGCGCTGACGCCGAGAGTGTTTTGTGCCGTTAGTGCGGTGATAACACTGCTGGCGTAGCAGCCGAGAAGGCTGATTGCCTTCAGGTCAGCTTGGATGCCGGCGCCGCCACTGCTGTCGGAACCGGCAATAGTGAGAACTCGCCCGTGGGGGCGCGGTTGGTTGATGTTAAACTGTAGGCTCATCTCTTTGGCTGCAACACTTGGCTGCGGATCAGCCATAATGGCTGAGACAACGGCTGAGGCATCTGCGCCAGCAGCGATCACGTCGGCAAGTGTTGAGGTGGTAATGCCACCGATAGCGACGATGGGCAAGTGAACCGCGGCTCGAATCGCTGTTAATCCGGCCAAGCCAATGTGGACAGCATCGAGTTTTGTCCCTGTTGGGTAAACGCTGCCAACGCCAATATAGTCGGCACCCTGTTGCTCGGCCGTGGTTGCCATGTCAACGGTGCGGGTTGATACGCCGATAATGGCATGGTCACCAAGAGCCTGGCGTGCAGCGGCAATGCTGCCATCTTTTTGACCCAGATGGACACCATCGGCACCGCAATCGCGAGCCAGTTCGACGCTGTCATTAATGATAAACAGAGATTGATAGCGCTGGCAGAGTTCACGCAAAGTGATGGCCAATTGCAGTTTCTCGCTGCTATTGCGAACCTTGTCGCGATACTGGACAATGCGTACACCACCGAGCAAAGCCTGCTCAATGTGGCTGACTAATTGTTCGGTATCGCGGTCATCGGTAATTAAATACATACCGTGAATCGCGCTTCGAGTTGTTTTTAAATCTAAAGGTTGCGTCATAAATAAAAAACCACAGCCAGGATAGGCGCGGTCAAAACACCGGAATTGGTGTTTGTGTGGTCGCTTCCCTACGCCGGCATCATCCGGATCAGGTTCCAAGGGTCGCTCTATCAATTAGAGCTCTCAGTGCTTCACTCCCCTAGCAGCCATCTCTGTTAATAGTATTGAGTATGGTCGTGCGACCCTAGTGGATTCGAAAACTCATGTCAATGTTCTTCTTGCAACAACGTGTTGGTTGCAGGTGCGCCAAATACCCTCTTCGGCTGGTTTCTATCACCCGTGATAAGGGGGTAACTGAATAGAATTGAGCAATTACAGCTTGATACTGAAAGTTGGGGTTGTCTGTTTCAAGATTATAAATTTCGTTTTTCTAATGAAATGTCGGATAAACTCATTGTCAAAAATTGTTTTAGTGGTGTAAAGTATTCGACACATTTAAGCATGGATTAGTGGTTGTGGTCATTTAAAGTAATAATCTGATTGAAGGGGGCAGTTTGATAGCGACTCTTCAGGGGGTGTTTTGGAATACGCAGGCTTAGTAGAAAATAGCAATGATTTAATTCAAGTTGTCGGTTTTGATGGCTATGTGATCTACGTCAATCGTATGTGGCGTGAGACTCTCGGTTACGATCATGCCGAATTGGCGGGTTTGAATTTTTTTGATCTGCTCCATGAAGATTTTCACTGTGATTGCCAGTCGAGGATTCAGGTGTTACTTGAAGGGGGGAGTGTTCCCTGTTTTGAAGTTTCGTTCAAGGCTAAAAATGGACGTAAAGTGGTCGCTGAGGGAAGTATCTCGTTATATTTAGAAGGGGACGAGCCCAAGGGCATTCAGGGTTTCTTTCGTGATATTACCATCCGTAAGGAGACAGAGTTAGCACTGCAAACGTCGGAATCGAGATTTCGCACGATTTTTGAATCGTCTGTTGCTGGGGTTGCAATGTTGGCTCCTGATGGCTTGTTTTTACAAGCGAATCCAGCTTTTTGTCAGT
>MAXR01000084.1 GCA_001751155.1 Desulfuromonadales bacterium C00003068
TGCTTAGATATTGCTACAGGACTGGTGCATTTCAAGACCCCGATTGTGCCGCGAAAAAGGAATTTTATCCTGAAACCGTAGAAGTCTTTTTTTGCAATACAGATTGAGACGGCTAAAGCTATTCAGTATCGATATCGTGTAGACCTTAAAAGAATAAAGCTATCGCTAACAAAACTAAACTATATGGAATCCCAATGCGCAAAGTAATATTATATCTAGCTCTTGCCTGCTCAGTTCTATCCTCCCCAGCCCACTCCTACGAAACAATTACTGTCGGAAATTTTGAAGCTCAACTTCTCGCCCCTGGTGAAACAGCCTACGTTGTCGGAGTAACAGTTAGTGACGATGGTTATACAGAGGATTATCGAAATACGGCAACAGGAGGCGAAGCGTGGACTCAGGACCAGATAGATGCGATCACCAGAAGCTTGCAAACACTGGACCAGAGTTTTGCCACCAACAGCCCAAACAGAAAAATGCAAATTGCTTTTTGTTTAGAGGAAGGGATGTATCTCGGAAACTCACTCGGCACCCTAATTGTTGACCAAGCCAAAGAAAATATGGTCTCAACTGGCGAGTTGCTCCTGCGTGACAATATTCCGACAAATAACATCCTAGGTAGTGTCGACGACGTTATCACCATTTTCACATCCGTTCCACTGCACTACAGCCCAGAGGCTCCTGACCACCGGACATATGACTTTCAAGCAACGGTAACCCACGAAATACTTCATGCCATGGGTATTATGAACGGCAATACCAGTGATGGAACGTACCCTAACGGAATCACAAGGTGGGATTCCTTGCTGGCTGACACCAACGGCCAGACGACGTCAAGCAATCCCCCTTCCATTACACCAACGGGTGAACTCGGTACGGTTTTTTGGACTGGAGAGGCTGCCAATACGACTTATGGCGGACCTATTTCAATACAAACTTTTGCAAATCAATATTGGTCAGGTAGTACACTTTCCCACCCAGATACTCCGGGAGAATTGATGCACTATCAGGGGTTTCCTTTAGATTTCCCAAGAGCGCCGAACAAGCTACTGCTTGATATGTACCGCGATATGGGTTGGGATATAAACGATAGTTATTATGAGAGTTTTGGCCCCACATATTACGAAAATGATAGCAGTATAACTAACACAGACAACTTCGAAACAAGCCACAGCTACACCTACAGTATGTACGTTAATGGCAACAATAATTTAATTGAACAAAATGGTGAGTTAAAAACAACCAAAGAGCAATCCAACACCCTCTATGTATGGGGGGTGGGAAACAACATCAGGGTGAATGGAACACTATCAGCCGAGGAAAACTACTCCCACGCACTCTACTCATTTGGTGTATCGAATCAGATATTTATTGACAGTGACGCAACCCTGAGCGCTAAGGGGGATGGTTCAGTTGGCATTTTACTTTATGGTTACTACAACTCAATTTTTCACTCTGGAACCACCCTTGCCAGCGATGGTGCAACAGCTATTCGAGTCGATAATCAATGGGCTGACTGGGGGTACTGGCTGCATACATCACTGCACATTCAAACAGGCTCAGAGATCGTTGGCGATATTATCAACACTGATCCTGCTCATCCGGCTAATATCACCTATGGTCGTAACTATGCCAGCGATGGTAGCTATAGTGCTGATCCCGATTTCAATTTTACCTACAATGATGAAATACTAGGAAATTGGAACCATACCGTTACGGCAGGCACGCTAAGCTTAGGAGCTTCTGCGATTATCGAAGGCAATATGGAGAATTACGGCACCCTAGTCGGTAACGGTTCCTTTGGTGGCGATGTGACCAATCATGGTATTATTGCTCCGGGTAATTCGATTGGTAAACTAACCATTAGCGGAGATCTCACCCAAAGCAGCAGTTCTGACGTGCAGATAGAATTTGGTGACGGTGGCTACGATCAACTGGTGGTGAGCGGTACAGCACATCTCGACGGCTCACTGTCACTCATCCCCATCGGTTACCTTGCACCAGGTAGCCATCAATTCATCAATGCGGGCGGCTTTGCTGGTAACTTTGCAACGGTAAACAACTTTTCAAGCAGTATCCTGCAAACCTCTGCCTCTAGTCTAAATCCGAGCAGTTTCACCCTAGCGCGTAATAGTTACTCATCAGTAAGTGAAAGCCAGCAACAAAGTATAGCCAGCTCTTTTGATAGAACTCGACCGACGGCAAACGGTGACATGGCAGAGACTCTCAATCTCATGGATTTGATGAATCTTGCTGATATCAGGCAGGCAATAGACGATTTTTCACCCTATTTCCACAACTCTGTTACCACAGCACTTTTAGACAACATCAGAACCAGATCAACATTCTTACAAAACAAAATAAAAAGAGATGAGGCAAAACGTCAATCTCCCCTGTGGATCACGGGCTACGGCGGTAATACTCATTACGACAACACAACTACCAGCAGCGACTTTAAAACACAATATTCCGGTATTATGTTGGGCTATGACAAACAATTTGAATCAGGACTACAACTAGGTGTGGCAACCTCGTACACTGATTTTGAACTAAACGAAAAAGCGACAACCAGCAACGCATCGGGTTCTGTTTACGCTGGCCATCTTTATGGCTCATGGTCACCACAGTCACATGATGCGATCTACCTGCAATCAACTTTAAGCATCGGCGTTACCAACTCTGAAACCAATAGCAATATACCCTTTTTAGGCAGAACAGCCACCAGCGACCACGATGCAATCTATTACTCGGCCTTTATTGGTGGTGGCTACAAACAACAGTTTAACAATTGGACTCTTGAGCCACGGGCGGGGTTTGAGTACATCAACCTCAATGAAGACAGTTTTACAGAACATGGCGCAGAAGCCGCCGCCCTCGCTATCCACTCAAAAGATTCCGATGCATTGGTAAGTTCACTTGGATTTGAAATTAGCCACACCTTTGATCTGGGCAATGGGTCATTAGTGCCTAGCTTTCGTGCTGATTGGTTTCATAATTTCTCCGCGCAGGAAGAAAACACCATCGCCACCTTACAAAACGGTGAAACGTTTCGTGTCACTGGTCGTGAGGCCAGCAAAAATGCCTTAGAACTAGCTGTTGGATTAAAAGTACTCGTGAGTGATACGCTACATGGCACTCTTGATTATCAATACACGCTTGCCGACAATCAAAATGGAGCCCATTTATTGAGTACAGGTCTTAGTTATTGTTTTTAAAGGAACCCAATGGGCTGTGAGCACAATGGATATCAGATTTTCATCTCTTCCTGGCGTTTAGATTTACGACATAAGAAGACCAGAACAGTTTCACTCTCTGAACAAACTGAAGTGACAAGGAGAAAAGAATGATCACATTCATTTGTGCAGTGATCGTATTACTGGCTGCATATTTCACTTATGGACGATTTGTCGAAAAGACATTTGGCGCCGACCAAAACCGAGTAACACCTGCAACGACAAATGCAGATGGGGTTGATTATGTTCCGATGAACACGATGAAAGTCTATCTCATTCAGTTTTTGAACATTGCTGGATTAGGACCGATTTTTGGTCCAATTATGGGCGCACTGTATGGCCCCGCTGCATTTTTGTGGATTATCGTTGGCTCTATTTTCGCTGGCGGTGTACATGACTACATGTCAGGGATGATGTCAGTTAGAACTGGCGGTATAAGTATTGCTGAGATATCGGGCGATTACTTGGGTGAATTCAGTCGCTATGCGATGCTGTTTATCAGCGTGATACTGCTACTTTTTGTTGGTGTTGTATTTATCGTCGGCCCTGCATCTCTTTTAGCAAACTTGACATTTGACACCTCAGGTACGGGTGTATTTGAGGGTACAATCTTTGGCAATAAATCCTTTTGGGTTGCAATTATCTTTGCCTACTATTTTGTGTCAACCATTGTTCCAGTAGACAAAGTGATCGGTAAGGTCTATCCATTTTTTGGTGCAGTATTGATGTTCATGGCCGTTGGTGTTGCTGGGGCGATGATTGTTGATGGACTAGCGATTCCAGAACTAACCGACATCGCGAGAGTTACCCACCCTGCTGGAACTCCTGTATGGCCAGCACTTTTCTTCACCATCAGCTGTGGGGCTCTGAGTGGTTTTCATGCGACTCAATCACCGTTGATGGCCCGAACCATAAAAAATGAGACATTAGGTCGTAGAGTCTTTTATGGCGCAATGATCACCGAGGCAATCATCGCGATGATTTGGGCGGCAGTTGGTATGGCGTATTTCCCTGAAGGGCTCAATGGCCTAAGTGACGTCCTAACTCAAGGTGGCCCAGGTCTTGTCGTCAATAAAGTGGCGGTTGGCTACCTAGGCGTTAGCGGTGGTTTGCTCGCTATTCTTGGTGTTATTGTTGCCCCAATCACCTCGGGTGACACAGCATTTCGTTCTATCCGTTTGACCATTTCGGATCGATTAAAGATGCCGCAAGGGAAAATCATCAATCGTTTGATCATTGCTGTCCCTATCTTTGTTATTGCGTTCTTGATCACCAAAATTGGTTTTAAATCGATCTGGATGTACTTCACATTCTCGAATCAATTATTATCGACATTTGTCCTTTGGACAGCCACCGCATATCTTTACCAACATGGACGAAACTTTTGGATTTCGGCAGCACCGGGAGTATTCATGACGGCGAGCTTAGTTGGTTATATCTTAACAGCAAAAGAATTCCCCTTTGGTTTATCTCAGGAAATTGCCGTTAACAGTGGATTTCTGACGGCTGCTGCTGCGATGTTGCTTTTGATTAAAATGACCGTTATAACAAAAAAAAGTAAACACAACGATTCATGCAAGAGCTAACTTATTTACCCCTATGTGTCAGGATATTTTTCGCCTCAATTTACCAGGTGCGACTTCTCCCTGTATCCAAATGGACAAAATCTGATTTTGCATAGTAGCCCACACCACCGGAACGTAGATTGGCAGCGACATCTCTTAGGTTGCACGTGGAGAGGTTTCTGATCCTGATATCTATGGCCTGACCTTTCATGTGTAGGCTTTTTTTAGCCACGCCGGTGCTGTTACCTTGCAACAGTTGATTGGTTTCAGCTGAACGGTATCCTGATATTACCTCGATAATTCCATCATTATGAGTGCGTGTTTTTACTGCACTGATAATGTCCAGCAGTCCTGAGTCAATTGGATGAATTGCACCGGTGCGGAAATCTCTTAGAAATGTATTTATTTTTGCTTGATTCGCTACAGAGAGTATTCCCGGTACATGATTTATCTGTAGCTGCTCTCCGGTATGAGTATGGAAAAAAGTGAGCGCTTGCATTGGTTCTCTGCTTGCAAACACAGCAAGGGGAGAGGTAAAGCACATTCCAGCCATCAACAGGCCAGATCGTTTAAGAAACTGGCGTCGATCTATTTTTGTATTCTTTATGATAATAAGTTTCTCCGTTTGTTAATTACAGATCGGTATCAGTTAACCACGTCACCTGAGAAAAGTGCCTGTCCTAGTTTTTTATCCCGATCATAGAGGTCACTGCTGAAATAAACGAGGCCATCCCCACCTACCCATGTGGTCTGATAGGTAATATGTACGGGTACTGGTGTCTCAGCTACGACCACCTTTGTTTCACCCTGTTGGATAATTTCTTCAATTTCGCCTCGATCCCAACTTATTTCTCCATGAGAGAGGATAAATTTCGCAAGCCCGAGAGGGTCACTGACCCGAATGCACCCATGGCTAAAGTCCCTTTGTTTCCTTTGAAACAGCTGCGGATTGCTTGTCGCATGCATATAAACTTCATACTTGTTTGGAAAAATAAATTTAACATCGCCCAGAGCATTCCAAGGTCCAGGGTCCTGTCTCAGCTTAAAGAGTGATATCTGGGACTTGGAAATGGTGGCCCAGTCCATAGTAGTGGAGTCCATCTCTACAGCATCAGCTTTCCAGCTGGGGAAAAGTCGGATATGTCGTTTTACCAGATGCAAAGGGTCATTACGAAGGCCAAGTAGCTCCTCATCTTGAGCAATACTGGGAGGAATATTCCAAAATGGATTAAACGTGACATACTGAACACGGTCACTGAAAACAGGCGTTTGATTCTGCTGTTTCCCAACAATTACCGGAAAATTGAGTTTCATCTCCCCGTGGTCAAATCCGCTCAAGTTAAAGCTGGCAATGTTAACCAGAATGTATTTTTCCCCTAGAGAGTGCGCCTGCCATCTCCAGCGGGCCATATTGATCATGATTTTGCGCACAGCCTCATCTGCTGATATATTCATGGCGGCAAGAGTTTCGGGGCCGACAACCCCATCGGCATTCAGTCCGTGACGGGTCTGAAATTGTTTTAGGGAGGGCATAAGGGAGTATACGTATAGTGAATCATCCGTTACCGACACCATGAGATCCCCTGTCACGTCAAGACGCTTAACAACAGCGGTAACTCTATCACCACGGTCCCCTGGCCGGATGAATTCCCCCTGGGGTATTTGATTCCACCCTCCCCGTTGAACTAGTTCATGATAAATTTTAAGTGATTTTTTTAAATCGGTATAATGGCTATGGCTAGGCGGTAGTTCAGCGAAAAACACAGAAAGGTTCTTTGCCGCAAGAACCTTATCAACCGTTGCCAGTGGGTCAAAATCAGCGTCTCCAGCTTCGGCAAACAAAAGAGGGTCAATATCCCGAAGTTTAATTTGCCCACGACTGATATCATGGACGTATTTAATCAGGTTAATGGTGATAAGGGTATCAAGCTGAGCAAGTTTATCAGGCGCCAAGGAACCCCATAACGCCATCATTTCATTGACACCATAATCGGTCGGACTCAATCCTTCGGTATCACTATTTTTTAACGTTTCAAGGATTTCAACTGCGCTTTTACTCGGTCCGCGAGAAGAGACCCACAGGGAAGAACGTCCATTTTTCTGATAGATATCCAACAGGCATAAATTACGGGGGACAGATGAAAGCTGCTGGTCTTTAAAACTTACGAGATCGAGGGAATAGCACTCCAGATATTCAGCCATGGCTGGTGCCAGCGGGTCCGTGACATTATCGGTAGTAGCTTGGCACGGGGAAATCATAGCCATCACGATGAAAACGGCTAGAACAGGGATGAGGAAGAACTGGTGACGTCGCCCCATTTTACTCCTTTTCGCTGTATCCACGATCTCTTTCCGCATACAATAGAATACCTGTGAGGGAAGTGACTTGGTTGCAATAGACAATTCAAAAAAGAGCTTCTGGAGCGCTCACCTTTTTAAAGCAAACGTAACAGAGTTGAAGTCTAATCAAGCTACACAACATAACCCAAACAAGACAACAAAACCACCAAATAAATTTAATATCATTTTAAAGTGACAAGATCAATGAATAAATTATTTTATTCCATAAAGTCACCTCCGATAATTTTGACCTCCCCCTATATTATGAAAAAGAGAGTCGCTACCCAAGCTAATTGGACACAAAAGGTGAATTCACTTTCGAAAGGTAGAGGTATCAAGACATTGTTGACACAGTAGATAGAATCCAACAATATCGTGCTCAGCGTAATCAGGAGAATTTGTTTCCGCCTAACACACCGTTGGCCACAATTAAATAAGATGGTCTCGCAAAAACAAATAAGATGGCTAAGCAAAAATTTCGTCCCCCAAGGCGTAGTGGTTGTTCAAGGGGGAAGGCATACATGTTATATGTCGAAGCCTTGAACAAACGCTGCAACGCAGGTGGGCGGACTTTTTGCGACGCCATCAAATAAAGGGATTGCAAATTTATCATGACATTTGAAATTAAAGAGAACCTGATTAAGACCAAAGTTTTAGCTATTGGTGCCAGCCCCCGAAAGGGTGGTAACTCGGATGCTCTTCTCAAGCATTTTTGCGCCGGTGTGAATAATGCTGGAATTGAAACTGAGGAGATCCAACTAAGGGATTGTCACATTACACCCTGTATCGGCTGCGAACTTTGCCGTAAAACGGGTAAATGCTCTCGATTTGATGACGACATGATTGCTATTTACAATAAAATCATCGCGTCACGTGGGCTTTTTTTGATTTCACCTGTGCACAATTACAATGTTACGGCATGGATGAAAGGCTTCATAGACAGGCTCTACTGCTTCTATGATTTTGCGGAACCTCGCCCAGGCCACTGGAGCAGTAAGCTGGCAAACCAAGGGCGAACAGCCGTTGTCGCAGCCGTAGCCGAACAGCTGGACAAAAAGGACATGGGCTTCACTCTGGAAGCGATGCAAATGCCACTTGAGGCCCTTGGCTACGAGGTTAATCAGAAGTTTCCCGTTTTGGGAATTTTTGAAAAAGGGAAAGTCGCGGATCGACCAGAAATAATCCGTACTGCTGAAATGTACGGTGAAAAATTGGCCAAAGAGATTCAGGTACCATTTCAAT
>MAXR01000085.1 GCA_001751155.1 Desulfuromonadales bacterium C00003068
TGGATTGTCCCTTGGAAGTTTTCTGGCTGGCCGTTATATAGACCGCGAAAAAAATCCCCTCAGGATTTACGCATTTCTGGAAATCGCCATCGGCGTATACTGCCTGTTGCTGCCCCTGCTGCTCGATTTCACCAGACCCCTTTATCAATTTCTCTACTTTCACTTCGGGGCCTCATTCTTTCTGCTCTCCATTTTTCGCTTTCTTATATGTTCCATCCTGCTCCTCATTCCCACCACCATGATGGGGGCCACCCTGCCCATCCTCACCCGCCACCTGGCCGGAAACCGCGATATTCTAGGCCGCACCGTGGCCAGACTTTACGGGATTAATACCCTGGGGGCGTTTGCAGGGACTATCCTGGCCGGATTTGCGCTCCTTGCGCTCCTCGGCATCAGGAACACCATTATAGTAGCGGGGTGCAGTAATATTATCATTGGCTTGCTGGCCTGGCGGCTCTCGTTTACCGTGATAAAGGAAGAGAAAAAACCCATGCCGGAGCCGGCCCCNNGGCCCCGCCCCTGGAAGTCCGGCTTGGTATTATTGCCTTTGCCGTGTCCGGCTTTATCGCCATGGTCTACCAGCAGGTGTGGACCCGTGTATTGATCCTGGTGATCGGCTCATCCACCTATGCCTTCAGCATGATACTGAGCTCATTTATCATGGGACTGGCTCTGGGAGGATTTATGTTCGGCAAAATTGCCGATGCAAGTAAACGTCCCTTGCTTGTCCTCGCCGGGGTAGAGATTATCATCGGCATTTCAGTGCTGGCATTAAAACCGGTTATGGGTCGCCTGCCTTATTACATAATTAACCTGGCGGATAAATACCAGGCGTCTTTCCTGCACATCGTTTGTTATGAGTTCTTCATGGTCTTTCTCCTGGTGTTGATACCGACTGTTTTTTTGGGCGGCATCTTCCCTCTTGTCAGCAAGATTACTGCCGGAGATATGAACAGAGTCGGTCGCTCCATCGGAAACATCTATGCGGCAAATTGTCTCGGAGCCATTGCCGGCTCGTTTTTGGGAGGATTCTTTTTTGTCCCCCTGGTTGGGATGGAATCATCCATATATATCATGATCGGCATGAATATTCTATTGGGGANNTCATGATCGGCATGAATATCCTGTTGGGGATGATTCTACTCGGAGTGGCCCTGAGAAAAAATCCGGTCTTCAGCATGCCGGCAATCGCCGGAGTGGGTATGTTTACATTTCTTCTGTTTTTTTTGCTTCCCCAATGGGACACCTACCTGCTGAGCGCGGGGACGTTTTATTACCACAAGAGTATCAAAGATACCATGCAGGAGCATAAGGTATCGACCAAAGAGGCGGTTCATATTTCAAAAGGCGAGCAGCTTTATTACAAAGAAGGGCTGGAGACCACGGTGGCAGTGCATCGTTCCCGGGCCGGATCTGTTTCGCTGTCAATAAACGGGAAGGTGGATGCATCTACACGAGGAGACGCCGCGCCCCAGCTTCTGATGGGATATATCCCCATGTTCATCAAGCCCGGGGCAGAGGATGTCCTTATTATCGGACTGGGTTCCGGTATGACCGCAGGAGCGGTGGCCCAATTTCCGGTAAAGCATATCGAATGTCTGGAAATCTCCAGGGCCGTCATTGACGCCAACCGGTTCTTTAGCCATGCCAACCATGATGTGCTCAAAGACCCGCGTTTGCAAATGATCGTCGGCGACGGCCGCAACCATGTTCTTTTAACCCGTAAAAAGTACGATGTGATCATTTCCCAGCCCTCAAATCCCTGGCTGGCTGGAATTGCGAGTCTCTTTACACGGGAATACCTCGAGAGTTGTAAAGACAGGTTGACCAAAGACGGGATCATGTGCCAGTGGGTTCACGATTACTACATGAAGTTAGACGACTTCAAGATGATTATCAAGACCTTCAGCGATGTTTTTCCATACTGCCAGGTCTGGTATCCCGAAGTGGGCGGTGATTATATTATCATTGGCGGCAAAAAAGAGTTTCATCTAAATTACGAGCATATCCGGCAGGCATTTTACCTGCCGGTTGTCAGAAAGGACATGGAATTTATCCGAACGGGTGAACCAGCCAAACTTCTTGGCCAGCTCCTGGTGGAAGGGAAGAAGATAAAGGATTTTTGCCGGGGGGCGGCCGTTAATACCGATGATAATATGCGTCTGGAATTTAGCGCTCCGAGGGCGGTATATCAGAAGAAGACCTTGATTATTATGGAAAAGCTCCTGCCTTATATCGAAGGGTCTTTTCCATTCCGGCTGGACAGGCTGCCCGGCGAGCCTGGGGCGCGGGCGTATGTGATGAAACAGATCAATCGATTCAAGAGATCTCAGAGATTGAAATTTGAAGCCGATCTGTTAAAATACTGCGGGAAGACCGGACCGGCGCTGCAAAAGTTGACCGAGGCCCTGTTGCTGGACCCCTATGANNGATATACCGGGCCGAAGGAATGTTTCTCAATATTATATGCTTTTAAGCAAGGATGCCTATACGGGTAAAGAGTTGACGAAATCGATTGCCCATGCCCGCAAGGCCCTGGAACTAACCCCGGAAAATTCTATGATTCATCTGCATCTGGCCGAGGCACTTTTTCAGGAGCGCAGATACGAGGAATCAGTGGCCGAGTACAAAAAAATCATGGCCGGCAACCCGGAATATACCCCTGCGATTAACAACCTGGCCTGGCTCTATGCAACCGCAGATTCCCCTCAATTCAAAGACAGAGAGGAGGCCATTAGACTGGCGCAAAAGGCAGTGGCCCTGGATAATAAGCGGGCGCAGTTTTACGACACCCTGGCAGAGGCTTATGCCGGCAGCGGGTTGAAGCAGAAGGCATTGGCTGCCAGCAAAAATGCCCTTGAGAATGCAGGGGAAA
>MAXR01000086.1 GCA_001751155.1 Desulfuromonadales bacterium C00003068
ACGCCGCTACTGTTGCGCAACCGACTGCATCAACTGATTTGTTCATGGCAGGCCGAGGCACCACCCGTGGTCCTCCACAACGAAGCGATCTCCATGGCCGTTGCCCGCGGTGCGGCGCGTTACGGTTGGATCCTGCAACAACAGACAACTGAAAACCGCATTGCAGGCGGCCATGCCCACGCCCTCTATTTAGAAGTGGTGAGTGGCAAAAAGAAAAAAGAACGCTCGCTGGTCTGCATCCTACCTAAAGGGATGGAAGCGGGTAACACCACCCATATCGATCAAGCTGAATTTGATCTGATCGTTAATCAACCGGCGCAATTTCAATGTTGCTATTCAGCCCGGCGCAACCAAGACCTTGCTGGGGCGATTATTCCGTGGAACAACAACGACTTCCACCCTCTGCCACCGCTGCAAACAGCGATTCACTTAGCAGCAGATCGACCCGCTGTGGCCAACAACCGCCTGCGAGTAACCCTCGAAGCCACCCTGAACGAACTGGGCTTACTACAACTGTATTGTGTCGAAAAACAGGGAGATGGCCGCTGGCGGCTTGACTTCAACCTACGCAAAGGGGTCGATGACGACAGCAGCTCGACGACGGACCAAAAACCTTTCGAAGCAGATGAAAAAGCTCGCTTGGCCGCACCTTTTATTCAGGCGGTGTTCGCCAAGAAAAAAGACCCAAACTTACCAGAAATAAAGCCAAAACAACTTATCAAGCAGCTCGAACAAAAACTCGGCTCCCGTGACAGTTGGAGTTCAACAACTCTACGCTCATTATGGCCAGAACTGGCGGCAGGCATGACCCGCAAAACTCGCAGCCTTGAACATGAAGCGGCATGGCTGTACCTCGCCGGATTCACCCTGCGCCCTGGCTATGGTGTGCAACTTGATGACTCGCGTATTGAGGAACTGTGGCGACTGTTTAACCTTGGCATGTCGTTCCCAAAAGAGAAACGGATCCAAAGCCATTGGTATCTGCTCTGGCGCCGCATTGCGGGTGGGTTAAACAGCTCGCGCCAAGAACAGATTTTAAACAAAATTATCCCCCTGTTACGTTCCAGTGGTGACCCCGCACCTGAAATGGTCTACCTTGCTGGAGCACTTGAACGGATCTCAACTGAAACAAAAGTGGAACTGATCCGCTTATTTAGTCAAAACCTACTCAAAGATCGCATTCGTCACAAAGTGCCCTACATCTGGGCACTCGGCCGCTTGCTCAGTCGCACACCGCTCTACGCTGGGGTTCATAGCATTATTCACCCACGCCATGTGACCACGCTATTTGATAAAGTGTGCGATTTTGATTGGCGTAACGAACCGTGGAAAGGCCTTGCCGGACTGTTTGCTCTCGCAGCCCGCTGTACCGAACAACGAGATATTGACATTGATGATGAGACGCAACGCAAAATTAGTGCTAAAATGCGCGAAACAAAAGTGGCGATCGAATTGATTCGCCCCATTGAAAACTTTATTGCTATCAGTAACGAAGATCGCGAAATTCAGTTCGGTGAATCGTTACCAGCGGGACTCATCCTGATGAATCGTCCCTAGCAGGCTGTCGGACGTGACAAGAACCTACTACGAAACAGCTGGACTTGGCCCATATTCCCGTCCATTTTCGACAAATAGGCTCACTATTCGCTCTCAAATGGTCGAAAATCNNCGAAAATCTGGTCTCAAGCCAACTGTTTCTCGCTACGGCTCGTCAAGCCCGACAGCCTGCTAGCATAAATTACCGTATCAAGAAAAGGAACACATTATGGTCCGCGAAAACATGACTCAAAAAATCAACTGGCTCGGCACTGAGTATCAGGTCAAAATTACTTGGGAAACCGAGGATAATGACATTCAATTTATCCGCTGCCTGATCAACAACAAAGAGATTGTCCGTTATTTTAGGGGACGCTGGACAGACCCGAGTGGCAAGCGTCACGATAGAAATGAATTTTTACGCCTACAAAAAAGCTGTATGGATAAATTCAAGCATGAACGCTACACGACTCAAGCCATCGCACCATTATTTACCATCTTGCTCGGCGAGCAAATGTAACCCATAGGAAGCAAGACTTCCGATTGAAAGAGAGTCACAATATGGATTTTGATCTAGACGGTCATGAATTTATCGAATTGAATAATTTACTTAAAGTAACAGGTCTGTGCCATAGCGGTGGCATGGCAAAAATGGTTATTGCGGATGGCGCAGTGTTGGTCGATGGCAACACTGAAACACGTAAGCGCTGCAAGATACGCAGCGGTCAAACAGTCACTTTTGAAGCTACAGAGATTACTGTTAAATAACGTTGTTGTAAAAAATGATGAACAACACCAAAAATTAGCACTCAAAAAAAGCAAAAAAACAAAGATCAATCAATCCTACTCCGACCAATACATCATCGACACACCAAAGGGCCGCACAGTCAGACTGTACGGCCCTTTATTGTGTCATTCTATGGTAACGATTTAAGCTTCTGCTTTAATCGCCTCAACAATTTCAGCCAAGACACGATCGGCATCGGCATAAGCAACCTGACAGGTGCCAACAGCCTTATGGCCACCACCACCGTACTTGAGCATCAACGAGCCAACATCAACTTTTGCCGTACGGTTTAAGACGCTATAACCCACCGAGATAGCGACAAACTCTTTGCCTCGACCATCGATCATCCGAATAGAGATATTAGTCTCAGGAAACAGTGAATAGATTAAGAAGCGGTTGCCCGGCGGCATCCCTGTCAAACCACGTGCATCGGTAATGGCAATAGGGCCATCGACCTTGGTCTGCTTGGTCAAAAACTCTTTACACTGGGCATCGTTTTCAAAATAGAGTTTAACTCTTTCTTGAATATCCGTATTTGCCATAATCGTTTCAATGGATTGCGTCCGCAGCGCTTCCATCAACTCACGCATCAGTTGTAAATTACTGATGGTGAAACTTTTGTGATAACCCAGCCCCGTGCGTGGATCACACAGGAAACCGAGCAATACCCAGCCGGTTGGATTGAGGATTTCGATTTCACTCAGTTGCGCCGAATCAACACGATCAACATATTTGAGCATCTCATCGAATTTGGCCAAACGCGGATCTTTATAGTAGTCATAGATCACTCGAGCAGCACTCGGTGCTTCAGCACTACACCCCTGATATTGCCCTTCAAGGGACATTCTCTCATGCTCGCTACTGTGATGATCAAACCACAAACCACAGCCTGGCACATAAGGGACATTGGCCAACACATCGTCTTTAGTCACATCGACCTTGCCATCCTGAAGATCTTTAGGATGAGCATATTCCATCGAATCGATCACACCAAGCTCTTTTAATAACGCGGCACAAGCGATGCCATCAAAATCTGAACGGGTCAATAAACGCATTGTATAAAATCTCCTCAATAAAAATATAAAAGTCAGATGAACTTTACCAATTCCAACCAAATCTCACAACACCTTCTAATCTAATGAAGCCAATTAGGTAACCACAACACCAACTGAGGCCATACGATCAGAAGAAACAGGCACAGGAAAAAGGAGGGTAAAAAAAGACTTACCCCGCGAAACACCTGACCAAGAGGAACATCTTTAGCCATGGAAGAAACGATAAAGGTGTTAACGCCAACAGGTGGAGTCACTGCGCCCATGGTGGTGACAACAGTAATCAACACCGCGAACCATAGCGGATCATAACCCAGCTGCTGGGCAACAGGAAAAAAGATCGGTATGGTAATAATCAGCAGCGCTAAGGCATCCATAATCGCCCCGCCAATCGCATAGATAATACAGATCAGGGAGATAATGATGATTGGTGACAGATCCGCCTGTGACACCTGTTCTGCCACCTGATAGGGTAAGCGGGTAATGGTCAGAAAACGACCAAAAACAACGGCGCCAAAAATAATCATCATAATCATGCAGGAGATGCGCAAGCTATCATCCACAGCGCAAACAAACTTACGCCAACTCATATGGCCACCCAACACACTAATAAGCAGGGCCAAAGCACTTCCCGCAGCACCGGCTTCACTAGGGGTAAAGAAGCCGAGCAATAAACCCAACATCACCAGAGCAAACAACAGCAGCATTTCGATAGCACCGGGCAATGCCGCCATTTTTTCGCGCCATGATGTTTTGCCGCCTGCGGGACCAAGTTCGGGCCGGACGAAACAGCTCACCAACACAGTTATCAAAAATAACCCCGTCAACAAAGCCCCAGGAACAAGCCCCGCCCAAAAAAGGCTAGCAATTGACTGGCCCGTTTGCAAACCAATTAAGATCAGCACCACCGACGGCGGAATCACTACACCGAGAGTCGCGCCAACGGCAACAGAGCCCGTGCTAAGCAGTGGGCTATAACCATATTTCTTCATCTGCGGTAAGGCGACGCTACTCATGGTTGCTGCGGTGGCGGTATTGGAACCACAAATGGCGGCAAAACCTGCACAGGCAAGAATGGTGGCAATGGCTAACCCACCACGCACCCCACCCATCCAAACATGAGCCGCCTTGTAAAGGCGTTCGTTAACACCTGAGTGAAAGCAGATCTGGCCCATTAAAACAAACAATGGGATAACAGTTAAACCATAGGACGAAAAAACCTTCCACGATTCTGCACCGATCATCCCCATTGCAGCGGGTAGATTGACCACATTCCAAAAGCCGATAAAACCGACAATGGCCATGGCAAAGCCGACAGGAACACGCAGCGCAAAAATCACCACTAACAAAACGATAATACCGACAATCCCAAGGGCAAATAAACTCATGAGCGACCCCGATTGTTGGATGAAAAAAGGACGATAAAAAAATCAGTCACCAGGGCTAATCCTAACGCGACAAACCCTAATGCTACCGCAAACACAACGGGGTAATAGACCACTTGCAGGGTTTCTGAAAGTTCGCCGAGGCGCCAGATACCCAATGCTCTCTGACCACAATGCCAACTGACCAACAGAAAAAAACTGCCACTGAGGACAAACGAAAACAACACCAGCGTTTTTTCCAACCACGCGGGCAAATGGCCCTTTAATAAAGTCACAGTAATATGCCCCTTGCCGCGCTGCGTTGCAGCAAGGGCAAAGGCCGCAGCCAGTGCCCCTGAGAAGCCCATCAATTCAAAGGTCCCCTTCACTGGAACCCATACTGCGCGCAGTACCATATTTGAGCAGGCCAGTAGCACCATCAACACCATGAAAAATCCCGCGAGGCACAACAGCCCTAAACTGATTTTTTTATTCACTGTTTCTAAATACGGTAGCAACTTCAATCGTTACATCCCTTTTGTCAGCGTATGCTCTGCTTGAGTTTTCAACCTTAAAACATCAGCCATTACAGCATCAGCGTCAATACCTCGACTCGATGCGGCACTGTGCCAGTTCGCCAACAATGGCTCCATTTTTTGTTCTGCTAATACTTGATCTTGCTCCGACAAATTGATCTGCTCAATCTGGTATGTTTCGCTAGCCCACTTGAGTGAGTCGGCAACATGGGCATCCATATAGCGACCTGTCCATAACGCCTGTTCACGAGAGAGGTCCGTCAACACCTCTTGCTGCTGGGCTGAAAGGCTATTCCATTTTTCAAGATTCATCACCACGGCAAAGGGATACACTTGGAAGTTCGTCAACGTTTCATAACGACAGTACTCAGCAAAATTGAGATCCTTGAGTACTTCCATCGAAGAGAGCAACCCCTTAACTAACCCTTTTTGAAGGGCTTCGGGTGTTTGCGACATCGGCATTGAAACAGGTGTTGCCCCCAATTTGTCCAAGATCTGTGATGCAATTCCCGAGGCGCGAAGTTCTAGTCCAGCCAAATCCTCTAAACTGCGCACAGGAACCTGACTCATAATACACGTGGGCGCGCTGGTAAACATGGCCAGTACTTTTACTTGAGCGAACTCTTTAGGTTGATATTTTTGGTACAGATCCCACAGCACGCTACTCGCCACAGTGGATGATTTAAAACCTAGCGGCAATTCAGTTACGGTTGTCATTGGGAAAGCGCCGGGCTGATATGACATGCACAGACAACCGATATCGGCTTGCCCTGCAATGACACCAGCAAGCATATCTTTGGCACCTAGCAGAGTGCCACCAGGAAAGGTATTGATCGCCAAACTTCCGCCGCTGTCCTGCTCAACCTGTTCTTTCCAATGCTCCATCTGCACGCAGGGAAATGTCGTTGCAGGGGGAAAGTTAGCATAAGAGAGCGTCACAGTTTCCTGCGTCGCAGCGGCATCTGTCGTGGTCTCATCACGTTGACAGCCACTGACTAAAAGAGCCAAAAGTACACACCACACAACCAACCAGCGAACCATAAAACCTCCTCAAAACAGTTAATAACTCTACACAAGAACAACACACCCTAAAACAGTGGGCACCCTTGACCTAAACAATCTGAATTCAGTTGATGCTGATCGCACGGGAGCCATTCCTGTGCCACCAAAGGTAGGGGTAGATAGTGTTGCGATAATTTTGCCGCCTGTTGTAACGACACCACACAATCACGGTTACAACACCGCGCGGCATTAAAGTCGGCAAGTTCCTTAAGTACGCGTTGCACCACAGTCTGTACTGTTTGGCGCTGATCAGCCTTCACGGGATTAGCCTCAAGAATCAGACTAAAGGCAATGCCAACGCCAACCGCAGCGCCACAAATACCATTATAGGCACAACTACCACCAATCACTTGCGAACCGCGCCGAATGCCAGTAGCGAGTACCGTATCACCAAGCTTGCCGCCTCGATTACGATACGTCGCTAAGATAACCGCCGGAACAAGGGCATGGAATTGCGGCCCATGTAACGGAATAGCTGGATGGCGACGCACCTGATGAAACAGCCGTAACATATCCGTTTCTGTCGAACTAAAGCAAATACTCTCAATGGCACGAACAGAATCGGTACTATGACACTGATCGCACACATAATGACCCTGCTCACAATTTTCACTCGCCTCGACGTGACGACCACAATAATGACATTCTTGACGGCTAAATAACGTTTCATAAATCAGCGGCGCGCCACACACCATACATCCCTGAGATTTTTTTTCGCTAGCAGCCATCTTACCAGCATGGGCACCATCAACTTCTTCGAACTGCTGCGGCGGCAACGCGCAATTACAGCTGGAGCTAAACTCAACATTGGTGATATGCCCCGCCTCATCAAGGTGATACAGCTGTGAGCCGGCAGCCGAAGCTTCAACGGCAGAGACGTGAAACACCTGTCCCGGAACGACAACCTGACCGCTGGCTAACTGCAGCGTTGGAAATGGCCCTGGATACATCACCCGCACAGTGGCTTCAGGTTCAGGTTTAGCGGCACGAAATGTTAGCGAATAAAAAGGGTGGCCTTGTACTAAACGGTAAGAAACCCGCTTTAAACAAAAGAACGCATGAAAGCCACTCTCGTCAAGCAAGCCATTTAAATCCTTTTGGCTCAGCGCCCCAGCAATACACTCACCACGCAATACTTCATCGTTTCGAATCGCCGCATCGGGTTCGGTTTCGCACACCACATCGGCAACGACTAACCGGCCACCAGGCTTGAGAACACGGAAGATTTCAGCAAACAAGCGCCGCTTGTCGCTGGATAAGTTCAACACGCAATTGGATAAGATCAGATCAACACTGTTATCGGCAACGGGAAGTTGTTCAAGAAAGCCCTTGCGGAAATCGAGGTTATCATAGCCTAAGTTTTCACTTACCCCCTTGGTTCCACGACGAGCCAAGTCAAGCATGGGGTCGAGCATATCGACACCAATTACCTGACCACTGCTGCCCGTTAAACGGGCGGCAATAAAGCACTCCACACCACTACCGCAACCGAGGTCTAATACCGTCTCCCCGGGACAAATCTCGGCATCGAGAACGGGGCTACCACAGCCATAACCACGTAAGCGAAATTCAGCCGGGATATGACTGATAATCTCAGCTTCATAACAGACTGGATTGAGGATATCTTCCTTGGTGTCACCAACGGCTTCGGCGTAGAAATTTTTAACGACGCTGCGGCTATCATCTTGTGTCAACGCCAACAGACAATTTGAATGGAGCAACGCCACCTTACCGTGCGCGCCACAACTCTCCAAACAATCACCCATTTTCAGGCGCAAAGCTGGCCCCTGGTGCTCGTCAAAACGATGGGCCACTGACTGGATCAATTCAACTGCCAACATTTCATACAGGGGCAAGTAGGGGTCATCGCTGACAAAGGTTTGCGCATAATGGTAGCTGTGATCACTATCGCCGCCACCTAAGATAAAGTGCCATGGCGACGACTGAGAGACACAACTGCTGCGCCGAATTTGCTCTAAGACATCACTGTTGCGCCAACTATGAGCCAAACTATTTTCAATAGGAGTTGCCAGCTCGGCAACAGCCACCAATGCCGCAGAAGGATACAGTGCCCCATCGGCACCAATCGCCACCGAGTTCCAGCCGCAGCCGCTGCCATCATGGATGGTTCCAGGCGGTGCAAACACCTGTGTTTTTAAGGCATCGAGATTATCAATACTGATGCCGCGCTGCTGGGCACGTTGCCACGCCTCGACAAATGGCGCAAAAATCTGTGTGGGTTCAACATACAGGTCGGCTTTACCGCGACCGCAAATAAAATACCACATAAAATGAACATTACTGGCGCCACAGTCTGCGGCAATATCAACCACTGCGGCCATATCATTGAGATTATCCCGCTCCACACACATTGACAGCGTGAAGGCCCGAGACTGTTCGCGCAACCACTTCATCTGGGTTTGCAGCTGAGCAAAACTACCAGCACCGCGAATATGATCATGGCGCGCGGCCAAACCATCGACACTCAGCTGAAGGTGAAAACGACTCCAATCCCACTCAACAGATTGAAGAACGGGCTGTAAGCTCATCCCATTCGTCAACACCGCGACATGAGCCCCTGCGTAGGATTGAATGTGTTGGACAATATCGACAAAACGGGGATGAACAAACGGTTCGCCACCGGTAAGGGCAAACACCCGGCAACCAAGTTCTGCCGCTTCGTCGACGCGCTGAACAATTGTTTCATAACTCAATTCATCCGCTTCTTGCGGCCCAGAGGTAAACAAACAATGGCGACAACTCAAATCGCAGCGGTTGGTAATATGTAACCACAGCTCGCTCAAACGATCCGTTTCAAGGTTGGCATATCGGCCTAAATAGGTGGTTGGTGGCCCCGCCGGTAAACGCTGAAGAAAACGCTGAACAATCGGATCATCGGTGATCTGTTCACCGGCAATCAGCTGCTGTAAAATCTGATCGCCTGCCCTGTTAGGAACAAACCAACTCGGCACATCGCCGCGTAAATAGATGCCACCTTGCGGATGGTCGAGCCGTTGCCATGCCGTTACATCAAAACTCATAACATTTCACCAAAATAAGATTTTCCGATAAGAGATATTAGCAACAAGGTCGCAACATTACCACTACAGGACAATGGACTCAACCTTAACAATTGAGCCATTAGCACAAACCAACCTATCTAGTTTGTGCAGCAACCTCTTCGTATACCGCTAACAACCCGTCGGGTCGAAAACAACAGCTTCGTACCGTATCGCTACCGTCATTTTTTTTCGTTGCCCAATCGATCACTTCAACTTTTTTGCGCCAATGTCGGGAAAATGTTCCACAGTGGCATTTTTCGTTTAACTGGAGCAACTCTGTCCACATTTGTTCCATATCTAACAAGTGAAAATCATCAACGGTTACGGTGGTGATTAGCCGTTTCAAGAAATAGTCCACACGTTCGATCTGTGGCTCGCCACCCACTTCAGAGCACCACTGAATAAAGGGCAACTCTTCAGTCCGTTTTTTCTCAATTTGCTGTCGTAAGTCAGTCTGATTCACACGATCCCCCAATCATTCGATACAATAAAAAATCCAAAACAAGAATGTAACATTGACATGCAGATAAATTCCTCATAATCTCAGAAAAACATTGTTTCTTGAAAGGAATTTTTATGTTTAATGCAAAAAAAGGGGATACTGTCAAAGTCCACTACACAGGACGACTAACAGACGGTACAGTTTTTGACACTTCGGAAGACAAAGAGCCATTGCTGTTTATGCTCGGTAAAAAAGAGGTGGTTGAAGGATTTGATGCGGCCGTTATGGGAATGGTCCCAGGTGAAAAAAAGACCGTAACCATTCAAGCGACGCAAGCCTACGGTGAATCAAAACCTAACTTAATTGAAGTGATCAAACGCAGCAACTTGCCTGCCGATGTCGATTACAAAGTGGGTTCACAAATCGAGATCACTAATCAGGATGAATCAGTGTTTCATGTCATGGTGACCAATACAACCGATGACGAAGTCACTTTTGACGGCAATCATCCTCTCGCTGGTAAAGAACTAATCTTTGATATCCGCGTAGAAGATGTAACGCCAAAGCTAGAATGTGAAAACAACCCCCTGGAAGCGATCATGGGGAAACTGGACTAAAGTAGAGATTTATTCTGCTGCAAAAAAAAGCCCGTCAACGTTGTTGGCGGGCTTTTTACTATTCGGTAACTTCAGCGTGACAACAACAATTACGCCCTTGGTCTTTCGCTTGATATAAACAACGGTCGGCCACCTCAACCATACTATTGAGCGTTACATCGGCGACACGCTCCAATGGGCAAAAAGCAACACCAAAACTAGCGGTCAAACGGATCGACTGTGGCCCGCAATCAATTAAAAACTCTGCGACCAATTTCCTCATCCGCTCAGCCATCACTAAAGCACCGGCTTTATCCGTTTCTGGCAACACAACTACAAACTCTTCACCACCATAGCGAGCGATCCAATCAACCCCTTGCCGCAAACTATTCGCCAAGCACTGAGCAACTTGCTTCAATACCTTGTCGCCCGTTTGGTGGCCATAATGATCATTAATCATTTTAAAATGATCGATATCACACATGACCAATGACAACGACTGGCGATAACGCTGAGCACGCTTGATTGAGCCAGGAAAGATATCATTAAAATAGCCGCGATTAAAGAGGCCTGTTAACGGATCTCGAACCGCGAGCTCAGCAATTTCAGTATTACGCTTTTTTATAGTATCTAATGCTTCATTGAGTTGACCGTTTGTCTGCTCAAGTTCTCGCTTTTGCTGCAAGGCTCCTTCATAGGTTGACAACAACAAATCAAGAATTTGCGAACGCTCAGAATTAATAACATGGCGATTACCACCGAAATAGACTTCAACGCCCGCCTCACCGATAGGGTGTGAGCGCAATTGTTGATTCAGAAGGATATTGCTAATCTGAGCCAGCAGCAAAGCATTATCAAAGGGCTTGGTGACAAAATGGTCGGCACCACACTCCAAACCACGAACAATATCTTCTGGCTCTGATAGCTGCGTTAAGAGCACAACCGGAATATTTCTAATCTGCGGGGTGTTTTTTATCGTTTCACAGAGAGCGAAACCATCAATTTCTGGCATCAAAACATCACTAATAATCAACGCAGGAGTGTTTGACTGCAACCATGTCAAGGCAGCATGTGCATCCTCAACATATACGGCATCAAAGCCATTATCGATCAAAAACTGCTTGAGAACGAGTGCCTGAGTATGACTATCTTCAACAATAAGCAACGTATCGGGAGCGACATCTAATAGATTAACCATATAAATTTCCAAGAATTATTAGCCCAAATGGATTCACAAATGGGGTGATTCATTTAGCAGCTAACGCTACAAGCTGCAGACCAATTTTTGCCGGGGGCAAATGGTAATCGCCGACACCAAGCTGTGCCGCGGCACCAGGCATGCCGTAAACAACACAACTTGCTTGATCCTGAACCAGTGTCACAGCCCCAGTGTTTTTCATTGCCAACATCTCTTGAGCACCGTCGCGCCCCATACCCGTTAACATAACACCAATCGCTTTTTTGCCATAATTTTGTGCAGTACTGCCGAAAAGATAAGAAACGGCTGGCCGTACACTATGGAAAGGGGGATCGTAATTCAATGAAAGAACCCCTTGTCGATTAATACCCAAATGAGCACCATCAGGAGCAAAATATACCCGCCCAGCTTGCACCGTTTCTCCAGCATTGGCAACGGAAATAGGTAGCGCACAGCTTTGCGATAACCACTTAACCATCCCAGCAATAAAACCGACGGAAATATGCTGGACAACGACAATGGGTAAAGGAAAATCGGCAGGCAACTCACGCAACAAGGTCTGTAGCGCAACGGGCCCCCCTGTTGAAGAACCGATAACAACTAAACGATAGTCCAAGACTTTCTTAGCCACGGCATGAACCATTACCGGCGGTGCTACAACAGTAAGCTTTGACACTTTTACTCCCGCCATTTCACGCAATGTCCTGATAAAGGTCTCGGCTTCCTGTTGGGCATGTGCTGACCCTGGCCCAGGGGGCTTAGGCAC
>MAXR01000087.1 GCA_001751155.1 Desulfuromonadales bacterium C00003068
GCAACCGTTGCCGTAGCGACACCATGCTGACCCGCGCCAGTCTCAGCGATCACTTTCTTTTTACCCATTCGCCGCGCTAAGAGAATCTGCCCTACGGTGTTGTTTACCTTGTGAGCACCAGTATGGTTGAGATCTTCGCGCTTTAAATAGATTTTCGCGCCACCGAGGTGCTGGGTTAATCGTTCAGCATAATACAGTGGACTGGGACGTCCAACATAATGGTGAAGATAGTAATCGAATTCAGCTTGAAACTCTGGGTCTGCAATCGCTTCAGCATAAGCTTCTTCAAGTTCAAGCAGCGCAGGCATAAGGGTTTCAGCAACATAACGCCCACCAAACTGGCCAAAATGGCCACGATCATCTGGATATGAATACATCACTCTTTCTCCGACATTCTTTTAGCATTAAAAATAAAAGACTGAACTAAGCATGGGTCTTTACGCCCAGGCGTGCTTTCCACACCACTGGAAACATCAACTGCGTAAGGATTGACAACCTCTATGGCAGCACCAACATTGTCAGCAGTCAATCCTCCTGCAAGGATAACAGGAAACTGCTGCGCGGCTTGTGCAGCTAAGTCCCAGCAACCAAGCTCCCCTGTGCCACCATAGGCGCCGTCAACCCAAGCATCAAGCAGCAATGCCGAAACGGGATAATCTTCGAGTCCGACAAGGCATTGCTGGCTACGAATGCGTAATGCTTTAATCACTTTCACACCATCAAACTGACATTTGGACGGTGCCTCATCACCATGCAGTTGTACAATATCTAGACAACATTGATCAATAACGGTCCGAATGCACTGTGATGTTTCGTTGACAAATAATCCGACAATAGACACAAAAGGTGGGAGTTGTGTAATAATTAGGGCGGCTTGTTCAGGCGAAATATAGCGCGGACTCTTATGATAAAAAACAAACCCGAGTGCATCAGCGCCTGATGCAATGGCGTGTAGCGCATCTGCTATGGTGGTAATCCCGCAAACCTTAACTCGGATCGCCCCACGGTTCATAGGCAATGCGTTAGCGTGTACCACAATCTTCACCAATTAATTCACGTAGCTTTGCGGCAAAATCACCCTCACGCATCAAACTTTCACCAATCAAGAAGGCACCTGCACCAGCGTGTTGTAATTGCTCAATATCTTCGCGGCAATGGAGGCCACTCTCAGAAACAACAAACCGTTGCGGCGGGATCAGTTTCATCAATCTTTCACTGGTACCTAGATCTGTCTTAAAACTCTTAAGACAACGATTATTGATCCCCAACAGGGTACATTCTGTTTGCAGAGCCAACTCTAACTCTTGCTCGTTGTGGACCTCAAGCAAAACATCCATGCCGAGCTCACACGCTAAGGCATGGAAATCACGGAGCTGTGACAGATCAAGAGAAGCTGCAATTAGAAGGATTGCATCGGCACAATGGGCCCGCGCTTCATAAATTTGATAAGGATCAACAATAAAATCTTTTCGCAATAAAGGTAGCTCAACCTGGGCGGCAATCTGAGATAAGTAGCTAAGGTGTCCATAGAAAAATTGTTCATCGGTCAAAACCGACAAGCAGGTAGCACCAGCAGACTGATAACCTTTAGCGATAACGACAGGATCAAAGTCCTTACGGATAATTCCTTTCGAGGGTGAGCCTTTTTTTACTTCAGCAATGATCGCTGTCGACATCGTACTGCGACGGCGAAGACTCTGCTCAAAACCACGAGGCGCTTCAATAGTACCAAGATCAGCTTCGAGTTCTGCAACACTTCGGCTCAGCTTGGCTAAGGCCACTTCCTCTTTTTTATGACGTACAATTTTGTCGAGAATCATTGGTTAGTCATCCGAACGAGGGCACTAAGTTTTGCTTTAGCAAGACCATTATCAATAACCTCTTCAGCTGTGCGTACACCATCTTCAAGGCACTGAACAACTCCTGCTGCAACTAAAGCGAATGCGCTATTGATAACAACGATGTCACGGCGTGGGCCACATAATCCATTTAATATTGATCGAATAATTTCAGCATTACAGGTCGCATCACCCCCCTGAAGATCTTCGATTTGGCAGCAATCAAAACCTAAACTCTCGGGTTTAAATACTTGCATAGTAACCTGACCATTTTCAATTGAGGCAATCGTGGTTTCACCTGTCATGGTGATCTCGTCCATACCGTCACACCCATGAACCACAAAACCACGCTTGCAGCCTAAACGATTCAACACTTCGGCAATGGGCTGAACTAAGTTTTTTTGATAAACCCCTAAAACTTGATGATCAGCACCTGCTGGATTAGTGAGAGGGCCTAACAAGTTAAAAATGGTACGAATACCAACCTCACGTCGTGGTCCAATCGCATATTTCATAGCGCCATGTAACGCAGGAGCAAACAAGAAGCCAAGATTAAGTTCCTGAACACACTGCTCAACAGTCGCTGGTGACACATTGAGATTAACGCCTAACTCTTCAAGAACGTCGGCACTACCACATGCTGATGAAATGCTACGATTACCATGTTTAGCGACCTTTACCCCACATGAAGCAACAACAAATGCAACGGTTGTTGAAACATTAAATGTTTTCGTGTTGCTACCACCTGTACCACAGGTATCAAGGATAGTTTCTCGATCGGTATTAATCTCTTCACGATCAAGATCAAGAGTGTGACCAACTCGTATGGGGGTTGCATGTTGGCGCATAACTCGAGCGGCACCAGTGATCTCTTCAATGGTTTCGCCCTTCATGCGCAAGGCAGTAATCAGTGATGCAATTTGAGCAGGAGTCGCTTCACCACCCATCACTTGATTCATCACATCAACCATCATATTTTCACTTAAATTATGACCGTCGACAACGAGAGAAATGGCTTTTTTAATCATGATCACTCCAAAACTTATCGGCAAGACGTAAAAAATTAGCCATCAATTCTTTCCCTGAGACAGAGAGAATTGATTCAGGATGAAACTGCACCCCCCAAATAGGCAGATCTCGATGCGCGAGGCCCATAATCATTTGATCTTGAGTCCAAGCTGTAACGTTAAGTTGCGCAGGAAATGAAGCTTTTTCAACGACAAGAGAGTGATAACGGGTGGCAATAAATGGACTTTCTAGCCCAGAAAAGAGATCACTATCTTCATGATAAATCTCACTGGTTTTTCCGTGCATCAACTCGTGTGCGCGTACGATAGTACCACCAAACGCCTCTGCAATGGATTGATGACCGAGACAAACACCAAAAAGTGGAACCTTACCTGCAAAATATCGAATGGTATCAACTGAGATACCCGCTTCGCGTGGTGAACAAGGCCCCGGAGAGATTACAATCTTTCGCGGATTAAGTTCTTCGATAGCATGAAGGTCGATAGCATCATTACGATAAACCACAACTTCCTCACCGAGTTCACGAAAATATTGAACAAGGTTGTAAGTAAAAGAGTCGTAGTTATCAATCATCAACAACATTATTCTAACCCTCCCTCAGCCATCTCAATTGCTTTCATAACGCCACGGGCCTTATTAATTGTTTCATCATATTCATCTTGAGGATCAGAATCAGCAACAATACCAGCACCAGCCTGAAGGTGAATCATATCATCGTGAACAACTAATGTTCGAATCGCGATGGCTAAATCCATATTTCCAGAATATGAGAAATAACCGACAGCACCACCGTATATTTCACGACGCACAGGTTCAAGTTCATCAATAATTTGCATCGCGCGAATTTTCGGTGCCCCAGTGAGCGTTCCCGCAGGGAACGTTGCTTTGAAAGTATCGAACGCATCACAGCCCTCAGACAAACAACCACGAACATTCGAAACGATATGCATGACATGAGAATATCGCTCAATCATCTTAAACTCTGAGACCTCAATACTGCCAGTTTTACATATCCGGCCTAAATCATTTCGACCAAGATCTACCAGCATCACATGCTCAGCTAGCTCCTTGGGGTCAGATAAAAGTTCTTGTTCAAGTCGGCGGTCATCGACGGAATCAACTCCTCTAGGACGAGTGCCGGCAATAGGTCGAACCTCAACAACACTGTCCTCTTTTCTAACAAGAACCTCGGGTGACGCACCAACAACTAACGTCGAACCGAAACGGAGAAAAAACATGTAAGGTGAAGGATTTATCGTTCTCAATGATCGATAAATATCAAAGGGGTCAACACGTAACGGTGCAGTAAATCGCTGAGACAACACCGTTTGAATCACATCCCCAGAGCGGATATATTCTTTACATTTCTCTACCGCTATTTTAAAATTTTCAGGAGTAAAATTTGGAGTTAAAACGGATGGCTCCCGAACAATGGAGTCTTTTGGAGCTTGAGACAAGGGAGTTCGGAGTTGATCAATCAATAGCTGGATTTTACTAACACCATCGGCATACGCCTGTTCGATATCAGTAGAACCATCAACAAACACATTGCAAACAACCTTTATTTTTTGCAGACGGTTATCAAAAATCAGGATGGTATCTGTGAATAAAAAACAGCTGTCGTACGCACCGATTGCTGCCTCATTTGAGTCAGGTAAAGTCTCCACATAGCGAACCATGTCATAACCAAGATAGCCGACAGCACCACCATTAAAACGTGGCAACTCTGCGAGTTCAACGGGCCGATATTGAGCCATTAGCGTTTTAAGGACATTAATCGGATCTTTGCTCACACCTGAATCTATGACGTGTCCATTTTTAAGAACTTCATATCGATCAGATTGTGTGCGAAAAACAGTCCCCGCTCCTGAACCTAGAAACGAGTATCTAGCCCACTTTTCTCCACCCTCAACACTCTCCAAAAGAAAAGATAGTTCACCGTTGTCAATTTTCTTAAAAGCCGAGACGGGTGTTTCCATATCAGCTAGAATTTCGGCATATATTGGTATTAAGTTACCAGACGGTATTAACGACTTGAATTCGGTGTATGACGGGTAGATTTGCATAGGTCCACTCAACGACTAGCTAGAAAAAAAGGCAAGGGTGAAAACCCTTGCCTTAGTAAAATCTAAATTTTATAACACCTTACTCTGCTGCCTGCTCTTGTTCAACAAGTTCGATGATTGAAACAGGTGCATTATCACCAAGGCGATTACCAACCTTGATAATACGGGTGTAACCACCAGGGCGGTCTTGGAATCGTGGAGCTAAACGATCAAACAATTTAGCAACAACTTTTTTATCAAACACAACACTCAAAGCCTGACGACGCGCATGCAAATCACCACGTTTACCGAGGGTAATAAGCTTTTCAGCAACCTTACGAACCTCTTTTGCACGAGCATCAGTAGTTGTAATACGCTCATGGTCAAGCAATGATGTAACCATATTTCTTAGCATAGCCTTGCGGTGACTGGAATTACGTCCAAGGCGTCTACCTGATTTATTGTGACGCATAACTCGTTTTCCTTTCTATGCGTAGTCGAAAAAGTCTAAGCTTCTTCACGACTTTTCTGAAGCACTTTCAAGTACTCAGGATCGGGGAAATTTTCCAACTTCATGCCTAACGTTAAACCCATCTCAGCAAGGATATCTTTTATCTCATTGAGTGATTTCCGACCAAAATTTTGAGTTTTCAGCATTTCGCCTTCGGTACGTTGTACTAAATCGCCGATCAGGCCAATTCGAGCATTCTTTAGGCAATTTGCACTACGGACAGACAATTCAAGCTCTTCAACACTGCGATAAAGATTCTCATTGATCTTCTGAACTTCATCTTCTTCAGGTTCTTCAACAGGAATCTGCTCTTCATCAAAGTTGATGAACATCTGTAAGTGCTCCTTCAAGATTTTTGCTGCATAAGCAACAGAATCTTCGGGAGAAACACTACTGTCTGTCCAAACCTCAAGAGTAAGCTTATCGTAGTCGGTGATTTGACCAACACGAGCATTTGTAACGGTATAATTAACCTTTTTAATCGGTGAAAAAATAGAATCAATTGGAATGGTTCCAACGGGTGCTTTCTCATCACGATTTTTTTCTGCCGTTACATAGCCCTTACCAATAGAAACAACCATGTCAATTTCGACATCTGCTTCCTTAGTACATGTTGCAATAAACAGATCAGGATTTAACACTTCAACATTTGCATCCGTTACGATATCAGCAGCAGTAATAACACCTGCACCTTTTTTAACGATACGAACATTGCGACTCTCTTGCCCTTCTAAACGAAGAAGTACAGACTTTAAGTTTAAAATAATGTCGGTAACATCTTCAGTAACACCTGGAACGGTAGAGAACTCGTGGAGAACACCCTTAATCCGTACTGATGATATTGCTGCCCCCTGCAATGAAGACAATAAAATTCGGCGCAAAGAGTTACCAATCGTAGTACCAAAACCACGTTCAAACGGCTCAGCAAAAAACTTGCCGTAATTGCTAGTCAGACTTTTGGTGTCGACTTGCAGACGCTTCGGCTTGATCAGGTCTCTCCAGTTTTTATACATGCATTTGCTCCAAGTTGAGGGTTACAAAGTGATTGCGATTACTTCGAATAAAGTTCAACAATCAACTGTTCCTCGAACACAGGAGAAGTCAGTTCCTCACGTGCCGGCAACGTCTTGACAGTACCTTTAAACGCATCACGCTCAAGTTCCAACCAAGCAGGAATCCCACGTCGCATAACACTATCAAGTGCTTCAGCGATCTTAACAACCTTACGACTCTTCTCACGAACTTCAATCACATCACCAGTACTTACAAGGTAAGATGGGATGTCGACCTTGCGTCCATTGACCAAAAAATGACCATGGCGAACAAAAAGCCGCGCTTCAGTGCGTGTTGAGGCAAGACCTAAACGGTAAACCATGTTATCCAAGCGACGCTCTAAAAGGATCAACATGTTATGCCCGGTAATTCCCTTCATGCCCTTAGATTTATCAAACACTCTACGAAACTGCTTCTCACTTAGACCGTAGCAAAAACGAACCTTTTGCTTTTCAATCAATTGGCGAGAGTAGTCTGAAGGCTTCCCCTTACGACCGGCACCGTGCTGACCAGGAGGTGTTGGGCGGCGCTCTAATAAGCGGTCATACTTTGGGTTACCGAAAATATTAACACCAAGACGTCTTACAATTTTACCTTTAGGCGTGAAATTTTTTGCCATTTCTTTTTATCCTCTACTGTCTATCGTCAACCTGTCAGCAACTACCCTTAAACGCGACGGCGCTTGGGTGGGCGACAGCCATTGTGGGGAATAGGGGTAACATCCTTGATCATTGTGACATTGAGCCCTGCTGCTTGCAACGCACGAAGAGCTGACTCACGACCAGAACCAGGTCCCTTAACACACACCTCAATATTACGAAGTCCGTGCTCTTGTGCCGCCTTTGCAGCGTTTTCTGCTGCGACTTGTGCGGCAAAAGGAGTACTCTTACGAGACCCTTTAAAACCTGAGCCACCAGAAGTTGCCCATGAGATAACATTACCACTAACATCAGCAATGGAAACGATCGTATTGTTAAATGTTGCTTGAATATGAGCAACACCGTTAACAATATTCTTTTTAGTCTTATTTTTTCTTACGACTTTCTTACCTGGCTTAGCCATCGTTCCTCCAATTATTTCTTCTTACCAGCAACCGTCTTACGTGGCCCTTTACGGGTACGTGCGTTGGTTTTGGTCTTCTGTCCACGAACTGGCAATCCACGACGATGACGCAGACCACGGTAGGTGCCAAGATCCATCATACGCTTAATATTCATGGAAATTTCGCGACGCAAATCGCCTTCCACTTTATAATCAGCATCAAGAACCTTACGAATCTGAGCAACCTCTGATTCGGTTAAGTCGTCTGAGCGGGTACTAAAATCTACACCAGCTTGAGACAGGATACGTTGAGCTGTCGAGCGACCAACACCATAAATATAGGTGAGCGCAACTTCAATACGTTTATTTTTCGGTAAGTCAATACCAGCAATACGAGCCAACTTAATACCCTCCCAGTTCTAACCCTGTCTCTGCTTATGTTTAGGATTCTCGCAAATGACACGCAAAACACCCTTACGCTTAAGAATTTTGCATTTATCACAAATTGTTTTAACCGATGCACGAACTTTCATAACCAACCTCTGTAAAATACTTAGTTACACCTCGAACTACAATTTTGTCAAAATCACGGCACCATTATCTGTAACAGCAACCGAATGCTCAAAATGTGCTGAAGAGCAACCATCTTGAGTCACTGCAGTCCATCCATCTTCCAGAACTTTAACATGATGCGTTCCTGCATTAACCATAGGCTCAATGGCAAGAACCATCCCTGCCTTGAGTATCGGACCAAACCCCTGCTTACCATAATTAGGTATCTGTGGGTCTTCATGCAGTGCGCGACCAATTCCATGTCCAACAAATTCTCTAACAACCGAATATCCGGCCTCTTCAACGACAGCTTGCACTGCAGCCGAAACATCTGACAAATGAACACCCGCAGCAACCGCTTCAATACCAGACATCAAAGAAGCTTTTGTTACATCCATCAAACGTTGACGTTGACTACTCACAACCCCTACGGGCAACGTCACCGCTGAGTCGCCATAAAAGCCATCGTAGAGAACACCAAAATCTATACTTAATATATCACCCTCAACCAAGGGTTTTTCCGTAGCAAACCCATGAACAACCACTTCATTCGGTGAAGCGCATATCGCACAGGGAAATCCACCATACCCCTTAAATGCTGGCACTGCATTTCGTTTCCGACACGCTTCTTCTGCCATACGATCCAAATCTTTAGTCGTTACGCCTGGCACAACATGCTCAGCTAACTCACTCAAGACTTCAGCGACCATTTGACATGGCACTCGCATCCGTTCAATCTCGCGCGGTGTCTTAACTATGATCACACAGAACCCCCAAGGAGAGTACGAACCGCCTTGCCAACCTCGTCAATTGGCAACATACCGTCAACACATGAAAGAGTTCCTGCTTTACGATAATATTCAACCAAGGGTAATGTTTGCTCATCATATACTGACATGCGGTTGCGAATAGTATCTTCGCAGTCGTCTTCACGCTGTATCAGTTCGCCACCACACGAATCACAAATACCCGACTTTAATGGTGGTTCATATTGAAGATGAAAACCCGATCCACATGCAGAGCATGTTCTGCGCCCCGCCAACCTAACTACAAGTGCTTCAATATCAACTTCAAGTGAAATCACCGAATCAATATCTTTACCCAATACAGCAAGGGTCTTAGTAAGGGCATCAGCTTGTGGCAAAGTGCGAGGAAAACCATCCAAAATAAACCCATTCTCGCAATCTGATTTAACAAGACGCTCTTCTACTATTCCAACGACAACCTCATCAGGAACTAACGCACCAGAGTCCATGAAAGACTTAGCCTTAACTCCCATGGGAGACCCGTCCTTGACAGCAGCGCGCAATATGTCACCTGTTGAAATCTGCGGCACGCTAAAACACTCAACAAGCATCTTAGCCTGTGTACCCTTACCAGCACCAGGTGGTCCAAGCAAAATTAGCTTCATACCTTAATCCTCCACTAGCCTCGGCGACCTTTGATCGTAGCGCCACGCATAAAGCCTTCATAAGATCGTGAAATCAAGTGCGACTCGATCTGAGATGCCGTATCAAGCCCAACACCAACAACAATGAGCAAAGAGGTGCCACCAAAGTAAAACGGCACATTAAATTGCCCAATAAGCAGGGTTGGAAGTACACACACGACCGACACATACACAGCACCGGCAAAAGTAAGACGACTCAAGACAATATCAAGATAATCAGACGTTGGCTTACCTGGCCTTACACCGGGAATATATCCACCTTGATTTTTAACATTTTCAGCAACATCAACAGGGTTAAACGTTACAGCTGTGTAGAAGTAACAGAAGAACACTATAAATGCAACAAAAAATACATTATACAACCAATGACTCGGCGTCATCATCCCTGCTAGCTGCTGAACCCAATCAACATCAACAAAGTTTGCCACAGTAGCTGGAAACATTATAATTGAGCTTGCGAAGATTGGCGGGATAACACCACTCATGTTAATCTTTAACGGAAGATGACTTGACTGCCCACCATGATTGCGCATCCCAACAACCCGCTTAGCATAATGTATTGGCACACGCCGCTGCGCACGTTCCATAAATATGATTGCCATCACTACCACGACCATTGCTAAAAGCAAAAAAAGCATCGTCACCGGCGGCAAAGCACCCGTACGCAACAACCTAATTGAATTAACAATTGCAGATGGCATATTGGCGACAATGCCAGCAAAGATAATCAAGGAGATCCCATTACCAATCCCGCGCTCAGTAACCTGCTCGCCGATCCACATAATAAATGCCGTACCAGCAGTCAGAGTGATCACAGTTAAGATAATGAACGCAATACCTTGATCAGGAACAACAGGATCACCAGCCGGTCCACGCATCGACTGCAGGCCAACCGCTATCCCAGCACCCTGAACAACAGACAAGGCTATCGTACCGTAGCGAGTCCAGCGAGTAATGACCTTTCGGCCCTGCTCGCCTTCCTTCGACAATCTCTCTACTGGTTCAAATACAACCGTCAATAACTGCAAGATAATTGATGCACTAATGTAAGGCATAATCCCAAGCGCAAAGACAGTCATACGTTCTAAAGCCCCACCAGTAAACGCACTGACCAGACCCAGCAATGTACCTTGCGTGCCTTCAAAAAAGCTTGCCAAAACTTGACCATTCACGCCCGGTGTAGGCACATGACAACCAATGCGGTATACAGCAAGCATCATCAATGTAAACAGAATACGGTGGCGCAGTTCGGCTATGCCGAAAATATTTTGAAGACTTTTAAACAATTTTAAAGAACCTCAACAGTGCCGCCAACAGCTTCAATTTTTGCTGCTGCCGACTTGCTAAATTTATGTGCTTTAACTGTGACAGCCTTTGTCAACTCCCCATCAGCCAGAATTTTGACACCATCACACACGGCCTTAATAAAGCCGGCATTGATTAGCATCTCTGGATCAATAGAAGAACCAGCTTCGAATGACTCTAAATCACGGAGATTAACTAACGCATAAACTTTTTTGTTTAGCGAAGTAAATCCGCGTTTAGGCAAACGACGCTGAAGAGGCATTTGACCACCCTCAAACCCTGGCTTAACACCACCACCAGAACGAGAGTTTTGGCCTTTATGTCCACGCCCTGAAGTTTTACCCGTTCCAGAGCCAGCACCACGACCAATTCGCTTTCTATTTTTAACCGATCCCGCAGCGGGGCTTAAATTACTCAGATCCATCATCATTTATCCTATTTAGGCTTCAGTAACGACAACCATGTGACTAACCTTATTGATCATCCCACGAATCTCTGGCGTGTCCTGTAGAGAAACAGTCTTATGTAGCCTTGTAAGACCCAACCCCTTCAATACACGAGCAAAGTACTCTGGCCGGCCAATACCACTCTTCTTTAATGTAACTTTGATTTCGTTCGCCATTATTATCTCCAGAGTTCTAGTCTTAAGCTTTAAGTCCGCGACGAGATCTGATCTCATCAGCGCTTCTTAGTTGCCCAAGTGCATTCATCGTAGCTTTTACGACATTATGGGGATTGTTTGAACCAAGACATTTTGACAAGATGTCACCAACACCAGCAGCTTCAAGTACCGCACGAGTTGGACCACCAGCAATAACACCAGTACCTTTAGAAGCTGGCTTCAACAATACACAACCAGCACCGAACTTACCCAGAACATCATATGGAATTGAGCGATCTTCCAAGGGCACAATAATCATGCTTTTCTTAGCCTTCTCAACCCCTTTACGGATTGCCTCAGGCACCTCTTTAGCTTTACCGTGACCAAAACCTACACGACCACTACCATCACCCACTACTACGAGTGCTGAAAAACTAAAACGACGGCCACCCTTAACAACCTTGGAACAACGGTTAATATGGATGACACGATCAATCATTTCTGCTTCATTTGGCTCATTGCGATGCAAAGGACCCTCCAATCTCATTAAAACTCAAGTCCGGCTTCACGCGCTGCATCAGCCAAGGCCTTAACACGGCCATGGTATACAAAACCATTACGATCAAAAACAACCTCTTTAATATCTTTCTCGAGGGCCATTTTCGCAACAGCTGCACCAACCGCCTTAGCGGCTGAAATATTACCGGTATAATTAACACCTTCAGAAACACATTTACATTGTGTCGACGCAGAAACAAGAGAAGAGCCAGTTGCGTCTTCAATGATTTGCGCATAAATGTGCTTAGCACTACGGAAGACAGAAAGACGAGGCCTACTTGCCGTTCCAACCACCTTACGACGTACCCTTGCTTGCCGTCTCTTTCTTGCTTCCGCTCTTGATTTTACGCCAGCCACTTTATTTCTCCCGTATATAAATTAATTACTTACCAGTCTTACCAGCTTTACGCAAAATACGTTCATCAGCATACTTAATACCCTTGCCCTTATAAGGCTCGGGTTCACGAAATGAACGAATTTTTGCAGCAGTAGCACCAACAAGTTCTTTGTCGATACCGCTAACTGTTAAACGGGTTTGCTTCTCTACTGCAACAGTAATACCTTCAGGCAGTGGATATTCAACAGGATGAGAAAAACCCAACGCTAAATTAAGCATTGAACCCTTAACATCTGCACGATAACCAACACCATTAATTTCAAGTACCTTTGAAAAGCCTTTTGTTACGCCATCGACCATGTTCGAGATCAAAGTACGATACAATCCCTGCATTGCAGTATCACGACGTACGCTTTCGATGGGTGCAACAAAAAGAGTATCAGCATCCATTGAAACCAAAACAGTCTCAGGAATACTTCTTGTTAAGGCACCCTTAGGGCCCTTTACACTTACACAACCAGCAGTCAGATCAACAGTTACGCCCGCTGGAATTTGAATAGGTTTTTTACCAATTCTTGACATTGCCTACACTCCTTACTCTAATTACCAAACGGTGCAGATCAATTCGCCACCGATCTGGGCCTCACGTGCAGCAACATCAGACAACACACCACGAGACGTAGAAACAATCGCACAACCTAAGCCATTCTTGACCTTAGGAATATCACCATTACCTACATATAAGCGGCGTCCAGGTGTTGATTCACGCTTAATCTCGTGAATAACGTGAACGTTTTCATTATCAAACTTAAGGTAAATACGAAGAACACCCTGAACACCTTCATTGATGAACTTGTAATTCTTAATATAACCTTGCTCTTTTAATACTGAAGCTACAGCAATCTTTACCTTACTTGAAGGCATTTCTAACTTAAGATGCTTTGCCATTCCCGCATTACGTATGCGAGTCAGCATATCCGAAATAGGATCGGTCATTGCCATGGATCCATCTCCTTGTACGTTACCAACTAGATTTCAAAACGCCTGGAAGCTTACCCTCTAATGCCAACTTACGCAAGCAAATCCGACACATGTTAAACTTCCGATAATAGGCGCGCGGACGACCACAGAGAGGACAGCGTGTATACTTCCTAACTTGAAACTTTTGCGTCCGAGCCGCTTTTGCTATCATTGATTTTTTTGCCAAAACTTCCTCCGATATCGCCTTATTATTTCCTGAACGGCATGCCAAACTCTGCTAACAGAGCACGACCTTCTTCATCAGTTGCCGCCGAGGTTACGATCGAGATATTCATTCCGCCGATTTTAGCGATTTCCTCTAAGTCAATCTCAGGGAAAATAATCTGCTCACGAACACCTAGCGTATAATTGCCACGACCATCAAACGCTTTAGGGGAAACACCCTTAAAGTCACGTACACGTGGCAGAGCAATATTAATTAAGCGATCGAGAAATTCATAAGCACGATCACGGCGCAATGTCACCATACAACCGATTGGCATATCCTCACGAAGCTTAAAACCTGCAATAGACTTCTTAGCCTTAGTGATGACCGGCTTCTGTCCAGTAATCATACTGAGCTCTTCAACAGCAGACTCAAGCAGTTTAATATTCTGGATAGCCTCACCGATACCCATATTCACAACCACCTTTTCTACTCGCGGTACCTGCATAACATTATCTAGTTGCAGGGACTTAAGTAAATTAGGTGCCAGCTCACTATTGTATCTTTCTTTTAACCTGGCCATTTAAATCTCCATTACCTATCGACAGTCTCGTTGCATTTTTTACAACTACGAACCCTTGTACCATCTTCTAGTGTGCGAAGACCAGTACGAGTTGGTTTGTTGCAAGAACTACAAACGATCATGACATTAGAGGCCGCAATTGCAGCTTCTTTCTCTACGATTCCACCTTCTTGATTCTGACGAGAAGGCCGCGTGTGGCGCTTAACGATGTTCAGGTTCTCAACTGTTAGGCGGTTTTTGGTGAAAAAAACTTGAAGCACTTTACCTTGCTTCCCTTTTTCTTTACCAGCCATCACCTGAACAAGATCGCCTTTTTTGACATGAAACTTTTTTACAGCCATTTCTGATAATCTCCAGGCCGTATCAAAGCACCTCAGGTGCCAGAGATACGATTTTCATAAAACGCCGTGCACGCAATTCACGTGCTACAGGACCAAAGATACGAGTACCTACTGGCTCACCTGCGGCATTGACGACAACAGCAGAATTCTTATCAAAGCGAATACGGGAACCGTCTGGTCTCGTAACCTCTTTGGCGGTTCGAACAACTACCGCTCGAATAACATCACCTTTTTTTACTTTAGAATTGGGCATGGCTTCTCGGACAGAGCACACGATGATATCACCGAGTCCTGCATATTTCCTTTTAGAACCACCCAAAACCTTAATGCAGCAGAGTCTCCGAGCTCCGGAGTTATCGGCTACATCAAGTACGGTTTGCATCTGAATCATTATTGATCTCCCAGCCTACAGCGTATTATCAAGAATTTCACTGACACGCCAGCGTTTATCTCTTGACAGAGGACGCGCCTCTGAAATGAGAACTTTATCACCAACAACACATGTGTTTTTCTCATCATGTGCCTTATATTTTTCACTGCGCTTCATATATTTCCCGTAAACAGGATGCTTTACGAGCGAGTCGACTTTTACAACGACAGTTTTATCCATCTTATCACTGGTAACAAAGCCTACCAGTTTCTTTTTATTACGAAGATCTGTTGCCATTTTGCTCACCTCAACACCTATTACGCACGTTTCTGCTGCAGAACAGTCTTAACTCGAGCGATATCCTTCCGCAAATCAGAGATCTTAGCGGTATTCTCAAGATGCCCAGTGTGCAGTTGAAATTTCAAGTTAAAAAGTTCCTGACTCAACTCCAGAGATTTCCCCTCAAGCTCTTCTACGCTGAGGCCAACTAATTCTTTAGCAGTCATTAGAAGTCTCCTCTCTAGCTATAAACTTTGTCGGAATTGGCAACTTATGAGCCGCTAAACGAAAAGCTTCACGTGCTATCTCTTCAGTAACACCATGCATTTCATAAAGAATCTGACCAGGCCTAATTACCGCAACCCAACTATCAGGTGAACCCTTACCTTTACCCATACGCGTCTCAGCGGCCTTACGGGTTAGGGACTTAGCAGGAAAACACCGGATCCAAATTTTACCACCACGTTTTATATACCGAGTCATCGCACGACGCGCTGACTCAATTTGCCGTGACGACAACCAGCCACGATTAGTTGCTTGAAGACCATAGTCACCAAAATTAATAGCGGTGGCTCCCTTCGCAGCACCTTTCATGCGGCCCTTAAACTGCTTTCTATGCTTAACCTTCTTAGGCATTAACATAACTACATACTCCTATCCGACAAGACTATAGTTCTCGCGAAAGAACTTCACCCTTGAAGATGAGAACTTTAATACCAATAATACCGAAGGTCGTTTTAGCCTCAGCAAAACCGTAGTCGATATCTGCACGAATTGTATGCAGAGGAACACGGCCCTCACGATACCATTCAGTACGGCTCATTTCAGCACCACCAAGACGACCACTACACGTAATCTTAATGCCCTGAGCTCCAAAACGAAGAGACTGACCAACACTGCGCTTCATTGCACGACGGAAAGCAACACGACGTTCCAACTGCAATGCAACACCTTCTGCAACAAGTTGCGCACACATCTCCGGCTTGCGAACTTCTTGAATGTTGAGAAAGATCTCTTTATCGGTGAGTTTGGCCAGCTCTACCTTGAGAGCCTCAACTTCCGAACCACGCTTCCCGATAATAATACCAGGACGCGCCGCGAAAATATTCAGCTTCATCTTACCTGCAGCACGCTCAATTTCAATCTTAGCGATACCGGCATGATAAAGCCGTTTTTTTAGATAATTACGCAGCTTAAGATCCTCATGCACAAATTGTGCATAATCCCCATCTGCATACCACTTTGACTCCCAGGTTCTAATAACACCCAGGCGAAAACCTATAGGATG